>CAZHNZ010000004.1:0-58550 GCA_964534355.1 uncultured Parabacteroides sp. | reverse complement strand
TCAGTCCATTTAAATTCTAATTATTAATCCGTCCAACTTTTTGGGGGCAGATCATAACGAGGCAGCCTTTTTTTTGCCTGAACTTTAACGTATTCACATTTGTTAGTATTATCAAAGCTAAAATAACAAAATAAACCAACGAGCCGGAAAACCGGATAGACTCATCCCATTCAAACGACTGCAAAGCAGACAACCTAAACCTCAAATATTGTTCGATGAAAACCTTAACACGATTAATCGGTGGCATTTTCTTCGCAACTGTTTCCCTGATTCCGGCAATTAGTCAGACCAAATGCTACAATCTTTCGGTCGAAAACGGCACTTTGGGTAGCTGGACGGGCAAAATAGGAAGCTGTTGCCCCGTTGCATTGCCAACTACGGGCATTGTAGAGGGCAGGCAAAGCATCATCAGCGACACTACGCTTAAAGATGCCAATACAGGTTATCAGCTTCGGATGATACCTGCTCTAAGCAAATATGCCATCCGGTTGGGCAACAGTTCGAATGGCAATCTGGCAGAAAACCTGCGCTACGAACTGGTGGTTGAAAATGCCAATGCACTGATTTCGGTACGTTATGCTATGGTGGTGAATGCCACCAACAACGATAAAGCACAATTTCGTATCTCGGTGCAAAACGACAAGGGGGAAATACCGGATAATTGTCTGATTAACTATGGATTGACCGCCACAAACATCGGAAATTTTTTCCGGTTTGGAAATACACTGTGGAAAGATTGGGAAACTGTATATTTCGACCTCAGTAAATACATTGGACAAAAACTTACCCTTGAACTACAAACCAACGGCAATGGTACTGCAACAGATGATTTTTGCTACATATATGCAATACCGGGCTGCCAACCACTTGAAATTCAGACCACATTTTGTGAAAATGATAATTTTGCCACGCTCGAAGCACCACCCGGATTTGAGTCATACAGCTGGTCGACAGGACAAACCGGACGGGTGATAACCATAGTAAATCCTCAGGAAGGACGCATCTATTCGTGCACCATGAAAAACGCCAACGGATGCGAAAGCACTACCTCTACCACGATCAAACGCACCCTTATCAATCCACAATTTTCGTACGAAGTGATCGGTTGCGACAGCAAAATAGTGCAATTCTACGATGTTTCGAGCGCAGGCAATGCCTCTATTTCTGCATATAGCTGGGACTTTGGTGACGGAAAATATTCAACCGAAAAAAGCCCACTTCACCAATACGATAATTTTGGCGGATACAATGTAAAGCTGAATGTAAAAACCACACCGGCATCCTGCAACGAATCAGTGGTTAAACAGGTATATATCTACTCTACCCCACAGGTTTATATTACGGGTGACAATCAGCTTTGCGAAGGAACAACCATAACACTACTGGCATCGGGGGCCGACCGCTACCGGTGGAATACGGGCGATACAACTGCGGCAATCACCATTGAGCGCGGAGGAACCTATGAGGTGACCGGATTTTACAACAAAGGCTGTCCGTTTGGTAATCTGGCGAGCATTACTGTTATTGAAAAGCCATCACCCGTTGTAACCATAGATGGGCCTAAAAGCTTTTGTAGCGGACTTACCGCTCAACTGACAGCCTCGGGTGCCGAATCGTACTATTGGAGTACCGGAGAAACCACACCAACAATCACCGTATTCAGAGGCGGAAATTACAGTGTTTCAGGAAGTATTGGAAATGGCTGTACTGCTTCTGCATCGTATTCGATACAGGAAACAGACCTGCCATTGGTTCTGTTTGGCAACAAAAATTTCTGCACAGGTGGTTTTTCAGAGCTGACCATTACCGGAGCAGACTTCTACGAATGGAGCACCGGAACAACCGGCCCCAAAGCCCGGTTTGACCAAAGCGGATTATATTCGGTTACCGGCATTTCGGCAGCAGGATGCCGAAAAACCATCTCTTTCGAAATAGCAGAAGTAGGCTATCCAACTGTCACTATTGACGGACAAAACAGTTTCTGTAAAAACAGCAGCACAACACTTACAGCCCGTGGCGCGGCCTCATATATTTGGAGCAACGGCGCACGCACATCAGCCATCAACGTCATTTCACCCGGAAGATATCAGGTTGTCGGATTCAACGCTATTGGCTTGTGTACTGATACCGCAACGACTGACGTGACAGAGTATCCTTTGCCGGACATACGCATTACAGGAGCATTCAGTTTTTGCGAAGGAGACAGCACAACTCTTTTTGCTTCGGGAGCTAATAGCTACAAATGGAATAATGGCACTGCCGGACAATCAATAACGGTAAAAGAAGAGGGCAATTACAGTGTCACTGGCTTTTCCGACAAGGGATGCAGCAAAATAGTCACGGTACAAGTTACAAAAGAGATTGTTCCTCTGAATATAAACGGAAACCTCTACTTTTGCAGTGGTGATAGTACTCAAATTTTCGCATCAGGGGCAAATCAATATGAATGGAGCACCGGACAAACAGGGAGCAGCATATTCATAAAAAAGTCAGGTAGTTATTCTGTAACCGGAATAAGCATTAGCGGATGCAAAAAAAGAGTTACATTTCAGGTGAAAGAATCCGGGCCACCCACAATATCAATTATTGGTAAAACAGAATTGTGCACCGGAAGCTACACCATCCTGACAGCCATAGGTGCTCAAAACTTCAAATGGAGTACGGGAGAAACCGGTGCAACCATCCGCGTCTACCACAGTGGTACATACCGGGTGTGGGGCTATAACGAAACCAATTGCACCGGCGAGGCACAAACGACCATTCGCGAGAACGAGTTGCCTCAGGTAACTATTGGTGGCATTACCGAGTTTTGTGAAGGCAGCAGCACCCGATTAACCGCTAACGGAGCTCTGTCGTATATATGGAATACAGGAGAGGTTACAGCTACAATTACAGTCAGAGAATCCGGATATTATACGGTAACCGGCACCAACAATTCCGGGTGCAGCAGCAGTTATACGGTCTATGTATCCGAGCGAAAAATCAATTTGATGCTCAATCAAACATCAGAGACAGACTTTACAATTTGCGCAGGCGACAGCCTGAAACTAACGGCATCGGGTGCCATATCATACGAATGGAGCTTTGGCGGAAATAACGTGGACGCGGTTATTGGGACGCCGGGCACCTACACCCTGCGTGGCTACAATGAGCTGGGGTGTAGTAAATCAATTACATTTACGGTAAAACAATTGCCACAGGTTCCGCTGTTGTTACAAGGAATTTATGAAATTTGTAAAGGAGAAGTCACCACGCTATCGGCCTCGGGGGCCAACGAATATTTGTGGAGCACAGGAGAAACCGGTAGCAATATCACACTCACCAAAGAGGGAAATTACAGCGTGACAGGATATCAGGAGGGATTTTGCCCCACTAAAATAAATTTCTCAATCCGAGAAAAACCATCACCTATACTTATTATTTCGGGCAAAACGGATATCTGCAATGGAGAAAAAACAACACTAACGGCCACCGGAGCTATTAATTACCGCTGGAATACGGGCGAAGTGGGTGCTACAATTGTGGTTAGTCAACCCGGGAAATACACCGTATATGGCACCTCAAACGGCTGCGAAACCTCTGCTTTTGTCAACATCACGACGCGCCCCATGCCCCGGGTAACGGTGGAAGGATCACTTACTTTTTGTGCCGGAGACAGCACCCGACTCACAGCATTGGGTGCAGAACGATACCTGTGGAGTACAGGCGAAGAGACCGCGGTTATCTACATCAAAAAATCAGGGAATTATTCGGTGACTGGCACCAATGGCGACCATTGTTCCGAAACGGCCTCTTTTGTTGTCTCTGAAATTCCTTCACCCAATGTTACTATTCGCGGTATCACGGAGTTTTGCTCTGGCGATAGCATATGGCTCACGGCACAGGGGGCAGAAAGGTACGTCTGGAACACCGGGACAACCAATGCATCCATTCGGGTAAATAAAAGCGGTATATATACAGTAATCGGATTCAATGCTACCGGATGTAGCGGAACAGCCTCTCTGTCTGTTCGTGCATTAAGTGAAGAATTGAAAATCAACGGCATTACCGAATTCTGTACAGGCGACAGCACACGTCTGACTGCCACCGGTGCCGACCGTTACCTCTGGAGTACGGGCGAAATAACCCCATCTGTATCAATCGGAAGAATTGGAAATTACACACTCACAGGCTATTCGGAAAAAGGATGTAGCAAAACTATTACCTTCGAAGTAAAACTATCTGCCCTACCCCAACTAAGCATCAGTGGAAACGATTCTGTTTGCCCGGGCGAAACAGCCTATCTCAGGGCAAATGGGGCCTACAAATACCTGTGGAGCACGGGAGATACCACTCAAACAATCGGTGTTACTGCCCCCGGCAAATACAATTTGACCGGATACAGCCGGGGTGGATGTTCGGCTGAGACATCCTTTGAGGTGGCCGAAAAAGCAGGGCCAACGCTGATTATATCAGGGCCAACAATGCTTTGCGACGATGAAACATCGGTACTTACTGCAAACGGTTTTGTGAGCTATCTGTGGAGCACAGGCGAAAGAGACTCATCCATCAAAATCAGCAAGCCGGGCGTATACAGTGTAACCGGCACCACATTGACCGGCTGCAAAAGTATCGGACGAATAACGGTTTCCGACCGGGTAGTCATTTACGGCGAACAATCCTTTTGTACAGGAGATAGCACTCAACTATCGGCACTGGGCGGCGTAAAATATCTTTGGAATACAGGCGACACGACGGCCACCATTACCGTCCGAAAAGAGGGCATTTATGAAGTAACAGCCACCGGCAAAACCGGATGTCTCACCCGACAATCGATATACGTACGCGAAAATGAAAAGCCCCTACTCGACATCAACGGCGAAACATTTATCCAAACCGGAAAAACAAACAGATTAGAGGCATCCGGTGCATCTCATTATTTGTGGAATACTGGTGATACCACCTCTTATATCCTGGTAAACCATGGCGGATTATATCGTGTTACAGGAACAAATTCAAATGGTTGTTTATCCACACAATCAATTGTCATCACAGAATATCCGTTGCCGCGGGTATCAATTCGTGGGAAAAACAGCTTTTGCAAAGGCGACAGCACTTCTCTTATGGCTGTGGGAGCCACCAACTACCTTTGGAACACAGGAGAAAAAACATCACGCATTTCGGTAACAGAGCCGGGTGTCTATTCCGTCATTGGCAGCGATGATTTCGGAAATAAAAGCTACGACACCACAACTGTGCATGAGTTTGGTTTACCATCCTCGCTTATCGATGCGCGTCCTGACAATATCAATTCGCGTCACAGCGAAGTCAGTTTCACATCCCCTCAACAAACAAAAGTAAATTACCAATGGGATACCGGCGACGGATTCGTAAGCGAACAAGCCGAATTCAGCCATATTTACACCATTGGTAGCAACCGCTATTTCGATGTGAGGCTGACGGCTATCAATCAGTTTGGCTGTCAGAGCATATCGACCCGGCGCATTGAGGTAAATACATTTACACCCAATACCTTCACCCCAAACGGCGACGGACATAACGATCTGTTTATGCCCGGTCAGGATATAAAAATATTCAGCCGAAAAGGAATTCTGGTTTATGAGGGAAAATCGGGCTGGGACGGAAACTACAAAGGCAACAAAGTGCCGGATGACACCTATTTCTACATCATCAGGTCCGACAAACCATACTCTGGCAAAGAGTACAAAACCGGATATATAACCGTCGTTCACTAAGAATTTAACGGAGAAAAAACCGCCTATACCATGAACAGAATAAATCTGATTACTGCACTATTATTTTGGCTGAACATTGGTTTGGCGCAAAAAGAAATAACGATAGATAGCCACTGGCTGCAAAGTCAGCTGATTAATCCTGCATCAATGAAGACACCCGTAAACCGGAATCTGATTGATTTTACCCTCTTATCGCGGAAACAGTGGCTCAACTTTCCCGGCGCACCCTGCACAATTCTATTCGATGGTTACCTCTATTTGACCGATCTACACACCAAACTCGGCATTCAGATTATGAGTGACAAAATCGGACATACTTCGCAACAAAACATCAACGCCATATATGGATACAACCTCACTCTCTCGCCCGACCGATACTTTCGGTTTGGCGTTTCTGCCGGATTTTACATCTATCAGACGGATATGAGCCTGATTGAAACAGATGATGCCGAAGATCCGGCCATTCGGGATATGGAAAATAAAAACCTGATACCCAACTATCAATTGGGACTGGAATATGACGCCCGCACATTTCAGGCCGGCGGAAACATAAGCCACATACAGGAATACTTTAACAAAGATCGACCATTTCCATCATACATTTTCTACACAAAATACAAATACGAAGGCAGCGCACTGCACAACTGGCTATGGGGAGTGGGTGGGTATAGTATTGGGAATCAATTTCAGGCAGAAGCAAACAGCACCATCTTGTTTAAAAACTCAGATGATCAGGAACTTTGGTGGCTGGGAGCCACGTGGCGAAACACGAAGGAAACAGGACTCAGTATTGGTCTGAAAATAAACCAAAGCCTGTCAGTAAATTACAGTTATCGCTACAATTATGGTAGAATCCGGAAAAACAGCTATGGAACACACGAATTGTGGTTGAACTACAACACCGATTTGCAACGGTTTTTTTGCCCTACATGCCAGAAATTGCGCTGAAAGTTTACTATCTTTGCATTCTCAAAAAAAAGAATGCACTATGACAGAGGGTATTAAAACCATTATTTTCGATTTAGGAGGAGTTCTGTACGATCTGGACAGACAACGTTGTGTTGATTCATTAGAAAAAGCAGGACTTACCAATATTAATTCGCTGCTGACCGACTACAAGCAAGCGGGCATATTTCAACAACTGGAAGACGGAACAATCGGACAGGATGAGTTCTACGATTCGTTACGAAAAATATCGGGAAAATCAATTTCCAACGAAGCTATCAAGGCGGCCTGGGAATCTTTTCTGGTAGAAATACCTGACTACAAACTGGATCTGGTTTTGAAGCTGCGCCAAAAATTTAAAATATTTATGCTCAGCAACACCAACGAAATCCATTTTGAAGAGGCTATTCCCAAAGCATTTGAAAAAAACGGAAAAACCATCAACGACTATTTCGACCGGCTATACCTTTCGTATCAGATGAAAGTTTCGAAACCAAATCGCCGGATTTTCGAGGATCTGGTGAACGATGCCGGTATTAAACCGGAGGAGGCTTTGTTTATCGACGATTCGCCCGATAATATCCGTGTAGCCGACGAAATGGGTTTCAAGACCTATCTGGCCAAGCCTTACGAAGATTTCACGCACCTTTTTGACGCCTCTTTGTAATGAGAATTCTGACCGGGAACGAAATAACTGGCGGCAATAATCTGTCTGCAACTATCGGATTCTTCGACGGATTGCATCTGGGTCACAGACATTTAATTGATCAGGTGAAAGCAGAAGCGAAGTTAAAAGGTGAAGCATCTGCCGTCATCACGTTTCGTCAACATCCACGCAAAACAGTTTTGCCCGGTTTTGTTCCCCAACTACTCACCACATTCGAAGAGCGCCTGTCCATGTTGGCCGAAACCGGTATCGACTATTGTGTTGTGCTCGATTTTACCATCGGGATGTCACAAATGTCTGCCCAATCATTTATTGAACATATTCTGGCCGGGAAACTACATGTCAGGACATTGGTCATTGGCTACGATCATCGGTTCGGAAAAAACAGAGCCGAAGGTTTCGATCAGTACAAAGAGTATGGCCGGCAATTTGGTATAGAGGTTGTTCAGGCTAATGTATTTCAAACAAATAATACTAACGTAAGCTCATCAGCCATCAGAGCCTCACTTGAAGCAGGTGATGTGGAAAAGTCATCTGCTTTTCTGGGACGCCCCTATTCTCTTTCGGGAATAGTAACAGAAGGCGCCAAGCTGGGACGAAAAATTGGCTATCCGACAGCAAATATTGCACCCGACGACAGCGAAAAAATAGTGCCTGCAGCGGGTGTATATGCCGTTTATGTATTACATCAAAACAAGAGATACAGCGGTATGCTCAACATTGGCGTCAGACCCACTGTTAGCGATGAAAACAAAATAAGCATTGAAGTTAATATCTTTGATTTTGACAAAGATATCTACGGGGACAAGATTGAGGTTCAATTTATCAGTAAACTTCGTAATGAGCAGAAGATGAATGGGTTGAACGAACTTATCACTCAGCTAAACGAAGACAAAAAAAGAGCGCAGAAGTTACTCTGAATTTATTCGCCACAACGAATAACAAGTAACTTCTGCGCTCTTTCGATATAAAAAAACTATTTCTTAACAGGAATCTCTCTTTTGATGCTCTGATCCAGAGAAATTAATGTTTCTGTCGCAATCACTCCCTTTATTTCCTGAATTTTACCATTCACCAGCTCCATCAGATGTTCGTTGTCTTTGGCATACAACTTGACCAACATTGTGTACGGACCTGTGGTGAAATGACACTCTACGATTTCCGGAATTTTTTCCAGTTCAGGAAAAACATTCTTGTACAACGAACCCTTCTCCAGTTTTACTCCGATATAAGTACACGAACGATAACCCAATACTTTTGGGTTAACGGTATATCCCGAACCCGTGATTACATTCAGATCTATCATTCGTTGCACCCGCTGGTGAATAGCAGCCCTCGAAACGCCACATTCAGCTGCGACATCTTTAAAAGGGATACGTGCATTTCTTGAAATTATTTCGAGAATATGTCTGTCTAAACTATCAATTTTTTCCATAGCAGTAAATTTATATTCAAAATGTCAACAAAAATAGGATAATTACCCCAAATATGCAACATTTTGTCGAAAATTTATTTCTTATCAACAAATATGTTAATAACAAAAGAGGCTGTTCTCATCCGAAAATTGAGACAGCCTCTTTTATATTATTTATCTGTATAAGCTTATTTTGCCGAATCCGCTTTTGGTGCAGCCTCAGGTGCAGATGTTTCAAAGCCGGGATTTGCCTGTGCAGGTGCCTGTTGCTCTACCGATTGAGGTGCGATTATCGCATCCTGCTCTGATTGAGAAGGAATAAAAGCAGCAGAAACGATGCTCAATAACAAAATAATACCGGCCAAACCCCATGTTGCCTTTTCGAGGAAATCGGTTGTTTTACGTACTCCCATAATTTGATTAGTAGAAGAAAAGCCTGCCGAAAGACCGCCACCCTTTGAGTTTTGAACCAAAACTATCAGAATAAGCAAAAGAGCAGCAACTAAAATAAAGATTGTAATCACATTATACATTATTATTCTTTTTTGATGTTAGTAATCAATTTTTCTAAAAAACGAATTTGGTCTGCAAAGTAAACACTTTTTTCCGGATATTTCAAACTTAATTTTCGAATTATTTCGATTGCTTTGTAATATCGTTTTTGTTTGATATAAATTTTGGCCAGACTTTCGGTCAATAAATCATATTCATCCAGCAATGTCGTCTCTTCCCGAACCGGATTTTCGGGTTTCGCCTCATCCGCATTTAACTCAGCAAATTGCTGACGGATAGCCCCCTCGGTATCTGCAAAAGAGATAAAGCTATCTATCAGACTCTGATGTTTCAGAGGTGCTGTCACATCAGATGTTTCGGTTTCGGGCAATGTATCATCATCCGACATAAGCAAAGCTGCATAATCCTGTGTAGCATAAGCCATTCGCGCCGCTTTTTGAGTGGGCAATTGTGGCGTCTGTGTCAATATTTCGGGTGCATAATCTTGCAGGAAAGAGTCGATCATCGAAACGGTATCAGCCGTAGTAACAGGTTTTGCAATACTCTTTTCCTTTGCATATTGCTCAAAAACCTCGTTCCATAAATTATCTTTCAGAGCCAGGAAATAGAAAAAACGGACACGATCGGGCACATACGCCGCAGAATTCTTCATTTCAAATTCAAAATCGGGATGTTTTGCCAGATAAAGAGCTTTCAGGTAGAGCAATCTCGTTTGCTGAAAGTAGGGATATCTCTCCACCAAATCTTTTAGTTGATCAATATCTGCCTGTATCAGGTTTTCCGGATTGGCCATCCAGTCGTATATATCTTCTGTTTCCATAATCTTATTATTCTGTTATCCTGCCGTTGTCACCAGTTTGCTACCGCAGCATTGTAAATATTATCGGCCATCTCATCCACAATCTCTTTAATCAACTGATCCTGTACTTCGGTCAGCATTTTGGTGCTCGGAAAATTTCGGTAGGCCGAAAAACTCTGATCAAAACTCTGCTTTGTATCCGAATTGTTCGTAAAACGCACCCGCACCGTGATGGTCAATCTCGTTTCGGATGCAAAAGCGTTCTCTTTTACAGCCTGCGGTGCCAGGTCATAACCGGTTATTTCACCCTCAAGCAGCAAATCACCCTTCTGACGCACCTGCCTCAACCGTGTTTGCCTTTGAAAAATATCTTTTACACCTTCGGTAAATGCCTGCGACAAAGGGGTATAAACCAGGGCTGTTTTGATTGGAAAATCGCTGATCGTAATCGTCTTGACTTTTGTATAATCGATGGATGCACCATTGAACTTGTATCCAACTGTACAGGAAACCATCAGCAAAAGAGAAAACAAAACAACTAATAATTTTTTCATGTAAATAAATCCGTTTGGGGTAACTATATTAGTTCATCAATAATCTTCCAGTCCGTAATCCTTAATCTTCCGATAGAGCGTTCTTTCCGAAATTTGCAAAGCACGGGCAGCCATTTTCCGCTTACCATTATACTTTTCGAGCGTTTTACGAATAGATTCCTTTTCGAAATCGCTGAGTGTCACCGGTTCCGACTCCACTACCGCCTCTGCATAATGTTCCTCAACCTCCACTTTCTCGGGCTCTACCTCCACATGCACCGAATGATCGACAGGTGGTGTAAAAACCAAATCGGTTACTCCGCCAAAGCGGGAAGACTTGGGTGCAGCTTCGGGCTCTCTGTTCGACATTAGTTCATAAACCAATGCTCTCAAATCGTGCATCTCTTTGCGCATATCAAACAATACCTGATACAAAATCTCGCGCTCCGAACCAAATGTTCGGTTATCACTGCCCGGCCGGTTTTGCAACACAGGCAGACGCTCCATATTTAAATCGGGAAGATAAAGCGAAAGTACATCCGAGGTAATCTCTCTCGATTTTTCAATAATTGATATCTGTTCGGTGATATTTTTCAACTGACGTATATTTCCCGGGAAACGGTATTTCATCAGCAAACCACGGGCTTCTTCACTCAGATTAATGGCCGGCATCCGGTATTTTTCGGCAAAATCGGCCGCAAATTTCCGGAATAGCAGGTAAATATCTTCACCCCTCTCCCGCAGTGGCGGCACAGAAACAGCCACCGAATTGAGCCGGTAAAAAAGATCCTCCCGAAAACGTCCTTCGCGAATTGCCTCTTCCATATTCACATTGGTAGCAGCCACAATACGCACATTGGTTTTGAGCACCTTCGATGAGCCAACCCGGATAAATTCACCCGATTCGAGCACCCGAAGCAACCGCGCCTGTGTAGGCATAGGCAACTCCCCTACTTCGTCGAGAAAGATTGTGCCACCATCGGCCACTTCGAAATAGCCCTTCCGATCGCTCAACGCCCCTGTAAACGAACCCTTCTCGTGGCCAAACAACTCCGAGTCTATTGTTCCTTCGGGTATAGCACCACAGTTTACCGCAATGTAAGAACCATGTTTTCTTCGGCTGTTTTGGTGAATCATCTGCGGGAAAAACTCTTTACCCACACCACTTTCTCCGGTAATCAATACAGACAAATCTGTTGGCGCTACCTGCATGGCAATATCAATAGCCCTGTGCAGTGCAGAGGCATTACCAATAATACCGAAACGTTGTTTGACCAATTGTATATCTGTTTTTGCCATATATATCTTTAAACTATTCTGATTTATTTGAAAAAAGCTCTACCCACATCAGCCAGATTATAAAAAGCAGTCCGTAATAGGCCAACTGAAAAGAATCGTGCCAGATACTAAAAGCCGCATGATTGGCTTTCGACCATTCGGCAATCAAACCAATCCGCAACAAATTGAAGAAGAAGAGCAAAAGCCCCCCGCCGACTATATAAAAAAGTTTGCTCAGGTTAGTTTTGTCGAAAAACAACATCACAAACAGAAACATATAGAGTTGCTTGACCGAGGTACAGGCCCATATGACCCTGACCGAAAAGCCGGTATCAGTTAGCAGTAAATCGGCCGATGCTCTCAACCGAATACCTATTGCCTGCATAACAGCTGCACTCCACTCGGCGGTATAACATGAAAGCGCATACATGGCGGCAGTCAGGTCGTAGCCCATAAGCGCAAAGGCGTGTCCGTGAGCATCAGCCCTGACACACATTTTCCACGAAAAATGAGCATAAAGCAGCAAAGCCCAAAAACAAAAAAAGCTGTACAAAAGCTCTTTTTGCCTGATTGGCAACCAATTTAGGACTCCACGATACCTCATTTTATACCTGTTTCGTGAAATTGCACATGCAAAGTTAGTAAAATAAACCAATCAAACCTTGCAGAAAAAGAAAGAAATGACTCATTCAATCTGCAAGGTTTCATTCATATTCAGTGCGATCTGCGGGAACTACCCTTTGACCGGAATACTTTCGAGTACAGCCACCAGATAATCCCAATAGCGTTTTACAGAGGGTATATTTACCTTCTCGTCAGGCGAATGCGGGAACCGCAATGTAGGGCCAAACGAAATCATATCCATACCCGGATATGCTGCGCCAATAATGCCACACTCCAAACCGGCATGTATTACATTGATCTTTGGCTCTACTCCATACAGGTTGAGGTATGTCTGCTTCATAACAGACAAAATGGGCGATTCGGTATTGGGCTGCCAGCCGGGATAGTTTCCACTAAACTCGACTTTGGCACCTGCCAGCAAAAACACACTTTCGAGCCCCGAGGCCAAAGCGGCTTTCATGGTTTCGGATGAACTACGCAACAAAATGCGCACCACCGCTTCACCGGGCGTTGTCTTCACAATGGCCAGATTCGACGATGTCTCTACCACACCGGGCATAGAAGGTATCATTCGGGCCAATCCGTTGCGGGTACCCACTACGGCATTTATCAGGTCGTCCTGAATCTCCTCAGGCAAAAGCGTGGCAGGTAATTCAGTGTCGGTGGCCACAAAAGAGAGATTCGGTTCAATCGTTCCATTCTCTTCTTTGTAGATGGCTTCTGCTTCGCTCACGGCATCCATAAACTCCTCCTTCATATCTGCCGGAATAGTGACTACGGCAAATGCTTCGCGCGGAATGGCATTGCGAAGCGAACCACCATTCACAGAGGCCAATCGGGCTTCGTATTCGGCCACTGCCGTTTTCAGAAAACGGAAAAGCAACTTGTTGGCATTCGAGCGACCCAAATGAATATCGACACCCGAATGTCCGCCTTTCAAACCGGTCACGCTCAGCTGAATGGCAATATCTCCTTCCGGTATATCTGCCACATCCTTGTAGCGAAATGTAGCGGTCAGATCCTCACCACCGGCACAACCAACAAACAGCTCACCCTCATCTTCCGAGTCTGTATTTATCAGAATTTCTCCGGTCACAAATCCGGGTTTGAGCCCAAATGCGCCAAACATTCCGGTCTCTTCGTCGGCCGTGAAAAGAGCCTCAATGGGTCCGTGTTGCAAATCGGTAGCCTGCAAAACAGCCAAAACAGAGGCCAAACCAATACCGTTATCCGACCCTAATGTGGTATCTTTTGCCTTCACCCATTCGCCATCGATGTACACTTGAAGCGGATCTTTGGTGAAATCGTGCTCGATGTTTGAGTTTTTTTGAGGAACCATATCCAGATGCGCCTGCAATACAACACACTTCCGGTTTTCCATTCCGGGGGTAGCCGGCTTAAAAATCAGCACATTACCAGCCTCATCGGTTTTGGTCTCGAGGCCTGATTGTTGACCCACACCAACCACAAATTCGGTGATTGCTTTCAGGTGATGCGACGGATGAGGAATCTGCGTAATAGCATAAAAATTTTCCCACAATGCAGTGGGGGTTAATTGAGTAATTTCCATTTTCTCTTATTGTTTTGAATTTGACTTTCCGGAACTAAAAAAAGCATAGACACCAGTTGCACCATTTACGGCCGTTTGTAGTGTATGCACTATCAACGCAAATGCCGCAGCGTCTGTTCGTTCTATACCATAATATATCAGGGTAGAAATAATCATAAAATGCCAGGGGCCGATTCCGCCCTGCACGGGAATGCCAAATGCCACACTACTCATCACAAAAAGAGCCAGCGCAACACCAAGAGAGAGAGAACAGGTGAAATCGAATGCAAAAAAACAGACATACAATTGAATCATATAGGCTCCCCAAATCGAAAGACTGAGCAACAAAAACTGTGCTTTATGGGGTATCAAAAGCAAAGTTTTAATACCTATCCATATTTCATGCAGCAACAACCGCACCTTCAACCCCCAACGGGTGTGATAGAGATAGACAGACAACCCTGCCAAAAGCAATGCCAACAAGGCAATTCCACCATAAAACAGCGGTGTGGCCCGCTCTGAGGCAGAGGTAAACCGCCACAATATATTCTGTGCAAAAAAGCTGTTGAACAGATCGGAAAAGGCAATAAAGCCGGTCACAACCAACAAAGCGACTAAAAACATATCGACGAGTCGCTCTGACACCAATGTGCCAAACACCTTGGGAAAAGTAATTCCGGTTTTTTTCGACACATAAGCACAACGTGCCACCTCGCCCAGACGGGGAAGAAGCAAATTGGCACCATAATTGATAAAAACGGCATTGGTGAGCATCTTGACAGACGATTTTACTCCCAGCATATCCACCAGCAAACGCCAGCGCATGGCACGCAACACGTGACTGAAAATGCCCAGAAAAACCGAAAGAAGCAACCATGGATAATGTATGCCTCCACGCAGGATATTCCCGATCCGACCAAAATCCATATCTTTATAAATCCAGTACAAAAGAAGAAAGCCAATAGACAAAGGCAATACAAACCGGATAAAACGTTTGAAATTTTTCATGCAAATGCGAACTAATCAAAGAAAATGATGGTTTCTATGATAATTATATGTTATTTTGCAAAGATAATATGACGAAGCAAATAAGTAGCTTCATTTACCCAAAAGATTGACATAAATCGTTCGAATGGATACAGTACGTCCCAAAAAATTCTTAGGTCAGCATTTTCTCAAAGATCTGACGGTTGCCGAGAGAATAGCCGATACCTTGTCGGAATACAAAAATCTTCCCACACTCGAAATTGGTCCGGGAACGGGTGTTTTAACCCGGTTTCTACTCGAAAAAGGTCACGACCTCACCGCCGTAGAAATAGACAGAGAGTCTGTTCCATACCTCAAAAAACATTTTCCCGAGCTTTCAGACCGGATAATCGAAGCCGATTTTCTGCGAATGGATTTGAGTACTCTTTTCGACGGGCCGTTTTGCGTCATCGGTAACTATCCTTACAACATATCGAGCCAGATTTTTTTCAAAGTGATTGATCACAAAGATCTGATTCCGTGTTGCACGGGTATGATACAGAAAGAGGTAGCCGAACGTATGGCGGCAAACCCGGGCAACAAAACCTACGGCATTCTGAGTGTCCTGATGCAGGCGTGGTACAAGATTGAATATCTGTTTACCGTTTCTGAACACGTATTCGATCCTCCTCCAAAAGTAAAATCGGCCGTTATCCGTATGACCCGCAATGATGTGATGCATCTCGACTGCAACGAGCAGTTGTTTAAGGTAGTGGTCAAAACAGGCTTCAATCAGCGGCGAAAAACGCTGCGAAACTCACTGAAAGCATTGTTAGGAAAAGATTGTACACTCTTTACCCAAACGATATTTGACAAACGACCTGAACAACTTTCGGTGAGCGAATTTGTCGAATTGACTCAAATGATTGAAAAATACCGTGCCGAAAAGGCTGAATAGATTAAAATAGCGGCATTTACGCAAAAAAAGTCCGAAAAATGCACGAGTTAATCTAAATTTTAATTTATTTTGTACCGTATAACCAAGTAGATAACAAAATCGTTAGCAATGAAACAGGAAATAATCGAAAAACTGAAAGAGTTGATCGAACAACCCGTAGAAGAGATCAAAGAGACTGTGGAAGAGTTGAAACAGTCTTTTTACAAGATAAAAAAGGCAGAAGTGGATGAGCTCCGCAAGCTCTTCATCGAAGAAGGTGGCGCCGAAGAAGATTTCGTTACCCCTGCCGACGAGAAAGAAGAAGAGCTCAAAACGTTGCTAAACTCCTATAAAGAGAAGAAAGCCGCCCTTATGGCAGAACAACAACGCATTCGCGAAGAGAATCTGACCCTTAAACTGCAAATTATCGAAGATATAAAAGCTCTTTGCGAAAAGGCAGATGAAGTGGGCAAACGCTACCCCGATTTTCAGCAACTGCAACAACGGTTCAAAGAGATTACTGCCGTTCCTCAGCAACACGTCAGCGATTTGTGGAAAAACTACCAGGTTCAGGTAGAAAACTACTACGAACTGCTCAAAATAAACAAAGAGCTTCGCGATTACGATTTCAAGAAGAACTTTGAAAACAAACTTCACCTGTGCGAAACAGCCGAAAAGCTAACCGAAGAACAGGATGTAATCTCTGCTTTTCACCAATTGCAGAAATTGCACGAAGAGTGGCGCGAAATCGGCCCTGTGGCCAAAGAGCATCGCGAAGAACTTTGGAACAGATTCAAAGAGGCATCGGGCGTGGTGAATAAAAAACACCAAAAACATTTCGACGACTTGCGCGAAAAAGAGCAAGCCAACGAAAACGAAAAAGTGGCTCTCTGCGAATGGGTGGAAGCTATTGATTTGAAGGAACTCAACTCATTCAATAAATGGGAAGATAAAACCAAAGAACTTCTCGAGATTCAGGAAAAATGGAAACAAATCGGGTTTGCACCCAAAAAGATCAATGGCGAACTATTCGACCGTTTCCGGAAGGCTTGTAACGATTTCTTTGATGTAAAATCGAATTTCTTCAAGGCTGTGAAAGATGAGATGAACAGCAACCTCGAGAAAAAACGTATTCTCTGCGAAAAAGCGGAAGAACTCAAAGAGAGCTCCGACTGGAAAAAAGCATCTGATCAATTGGTTGAGCTTCAGAAAGAGTGGAAAAAGACAGGCCCTGTCAGCAAAAAACATTCCGATGCCATTTGGAAACGTTTTATTGGTGCCTGCGACTATTTCTTCGAACGCAAAAACAAAGAGTTTGCTTCCGGTAAAGAGATTGAGCAAAACAATCTGACTCAAAAACGTGAGATTATTGCCAAACTCGAGGCCATAGACGAAACTATTGATGCTACCGAAGCTGCCAAAACTGTGCGCGGTTTGATGGACGAATTTAATGCCCTGGGTCATGTGCCTTTCAAAGAAAAAGATAAAGTGTATAATGCTTACCATGCTGTAATCGACAAACATTTTGCCCGGTTAAACATGCAGGAGTCGCGCAACAGATTGCAGAACTTCAAATCGAGCATCAGCTCAATGGGGGATAGTGGAAATGCACAGAATAAACTTTACAGAGAGCGCGAAAAACTGATGCGCACTTATGAAGGCATCAAAAACGAGTTGAAAAACTACGAAAACAACATTGGCTTCCTCACTACTTCTTCCAAATCGGGTGGTGGTCTCGTTAAAGAGCTAAACAAAAAAATTCAGAAACTGAAAGACGATATGGAGATTATAGCTCAGAAAATTGCCATCATAGACGAAAGCATTTCCTGAAATTACTCCTCTAAAAAACATCAATTAAAAGGTGGCCCTCCGAAACCGGAAATGGCCGCCTTTTTTTGTTTTACCGCGTATTACTGAGTAGCGGTATAAATAATCTCAACCATCAACAGCTGCAATGGTGCCGGATAAGTATCGGATGTTCCACCCCGTTGCAAACTTATGAACCAGAACCACGACAGACCAAACCGTTCGCACGGTATAGTAAATGTCTGAGTAAAAATTTTCCCCGAACTTCCGGTAGGAACAGACACAACTGATTGTGGCACTAAACTATCTGCGTCGGTGTAAGTATCACCCGAATCAAACGCCCGGGGCCGGATAAAGAACTGTACGCCACCGGTTGCTGTGTAAGGAATTCTGAAATAGATTCGCATATACACATCCGTGGTTGTTGCCCAGTCGTAGGGTCGGGCCATCATCAAATAGGCCGCATCGGAATATGAATTTTCCCAAAGCAAACCCAGAGCATGAGGCGAGATCACAGTAGATGCACTGTTGTAAGCCAGCGCCGAAGCCGGATAACTGATGTTTCGGTAATGATTGACTATGTGACCGGAATTGATTGATTCGGCAGCCACTTTGGTCGATGTAACAGAGTTGGTCATTAAATGTGCCGAACTAATACTATTTGCCGGTACTTCGTTGGCAAACAGCGAATAAGGCACACTCAATAACTGCGACGTACCGGAGATAACATAGTGCGTACCTCCCGCGGGATCTACTTCCGTTTTCAGATAAAAAGCACCTGTCCCCCACTCTATTGCGGCAAAAGTTCCGCTCACCGGTGTACCACCACCTATCTGTACCGTGGCCAAACCATTCACATTGGTTGTAGTTGTATGCGTTTCAACATAAACGGTAGTGGATAGATTTTTTAAAATAGTAATTCTCATACTGATGGCACTGTTGGAAACCAATGCACCGGTACTGTTGCGCACCACGCACTGATAACTCATTTTCTGCGGAGTCTGCGCATAGCCATTTGCCAGGCAAAGCAGAGCAAACAACGATAATAAAACTAACTTTTTCATTTCATCACAGATTTAGGTTATTACTTCTTCATAAAGAGGATAGATTTAACAACTTTGCCCGATTCGCGCAGCTCCAGCACATAACTGCCGGAAGGAATAGTAAACAAAGAAATAACGGTAGTCAATCCGGTTACAGACTGATTGCGAATGGTTTGTCCGCAAAGGTTGAACAACCTGTAATTTGTTACAGATACTTTGTCCGATAACCGAAGTACCGTGTACTCACCGGCCGGATTGGGATAAAGCATTACGTCACGCGCCATAAGAGGCGATGCAGAGATGCCGGTAGTCAGCTCAAACGGGTGTTGAACTCCACCATACAGTGAGCCAGACACCGTAACATAGTTTTGATAATCAATCCCTCCTACCGAGAAGCTTACACTGCCTCCTGTGCCGGTAGCATTGGTGCCGGTAGCAACTACTCCGCTTTGAGCAAAAGTAAATTGCAAAACACTCAATAGCAAAAGATAGATTATTCTTTTTCGCTTTGATTTCAGGAAATGTACCATTTCAGATTTAGGTTTAGGTGGAAAATAAAAAAAGGACGATACACATATACAACCTGTCAATGCCCATCCCCGCGAAAGCAGTTAGTCACTATCCATAGTATATGTTTCTTTTTGGTGATAAATCCGCAGAAAAAAGGAAGAACAATGAGCGGATTACATAAAATCGGCAGACAAAATATTGAACCAGAGTTCGGAATAAGAAAATGTGTCAGCTAGTTAATTACAGCACTAAGTTTAAACAACCAAAATTCCAGCTATCAATAAAACAAGTAGTAAAGATATTTGTTTCGACAGGATAAGTTAAAACAATAGGAAGGTGAGACAGATGCGTCAGGGTAGTTTTGCGCAATCATTGGACGAACAATGATTAATCTGAAAGAAATAATAAATGGTAAACGGTTTTTAAATAAATCGAAGAACTGATTCTATTGTATTACTCAATAATACAATAGAATCAGCTATGAAAGAAACTATAATAAGATTTTTTTGCTCTGAACAATACGACCATTAACTTTCAGGTTCAGGAGAAAAAGACCACGAGCACCGGATGTTGGTATCTGAATAATATGGCTACCGGCATATACATGTTTATTATTCAATAAAACCGCAATCTGCTTTCCAATAGCATTGTATAAAGAAAGAGTAACATTACCCGCATCAGAAAGATTGAGTTTAATATGGGTCGGTCTTCCCTGACCGTCAGTAAGAAAACTTAAATATTTTGAATCAAATGAAGAGGTTTGAATAGATGTTTCTATCTTTTGTTCTTCAAAAAGCAGAGCATCTGCTACAGAAGTGCCACTACTTACACCGCTTATTTTTACATAATTTTGATTACCTGAATTTAACTGATAAGAACCAATAAAATTCCATTTTCCACCGTCTTTTGTTTGATTGACAGTCAATTTTGAAAGCCCTTCCATGTGATTTATTTCTACCGGTGCAGCAGTCGCGCGGTTGGCATGTTCTGTCCAACGCATAAAGATTCGGTAATTACCATCATTAGGAATGGACGGGGTATACTTAGCCCAATAAGTAGCACTATTGGTAGGAGGATAAGCGTAGTTAATTCCATAAAAACCAGGAGCCCCTGCACTTACACTCCACTTCGAATTGAATGTACAATTGGAAGAATCTGTGTTATCAATAATTATCTGGGGATTTGCTGAATTAGGAACGGTACGCATAGAGTCAGTGGTTGTCGTATCAGGATAAACCGGATTAATCAGTTCGTAATATTTCACATAGTCGTAGATGGCAGCCGATGGAACCAAGGTATCATCTACTTTATCTGTTCCACCAAGGGGTGCAGCGATGGTGGTGAGCCAAATATTCGCATCCCCATGCTTTTGCTTGGTGGCATCAAGTGTTCTTACCAGTTTCCCTTCAAAATAAAACTTGATAACAGTGGGAGAAAAGTCGCATCCCCACACGTGAAAAGTATCTGATAAATTTGGAGTTACAACAGATTTTGCCCCCGAATTAGAATGAGTAGGCACATAATTATGTAAATTTGTAGTATAGCCAAATTGATTCTTAGAGTCATTTTCGCAAACATCAATCTCTTGATAAGTGGTTGTTCCGGCAGTATTATTCATCATCCAAAACGATGTATGCCAGCCTTTTCCTTTGGGAATTTTGAAACGACTTTCATAATAGCCATATTTGTATCCTTTGATGGTAATAATCCCTCCTCCGGTATAGCTACTGGTACCAACAGTTTCTTTTTTCACATTGAGATAGAGCTTCCCATTCTTAACCTCCACATTTCGTGGCATTTGCGTACTCCAAAAACGCGTATCTGTGCGATATTTCCAAACTCGTGTATTGAGTGCTGTACTGTCGAAATTATCTGCAAATACAAGCCGGCAATCTCCGATAGGACGTGTAATAATCTCTTGCGCGTGTGTTTTTAACAGAAAAAAAGCATTAACGATTACGACCCAGAAGGTCAACTTTTTCATTTTCATAGTGTGTGTGTTTTATCAGATTCGGACACAAAGATAATCAATTAATTGAAAAAGAACATTCTAATAGAATTTTCAAACAAAAAAAAGGATTGTCACACCAGTATGTGAGACAATCCTTCAAATTCATCCGAAAATCGGATATTTATTTTTTCCAGAGCTCTTCGATCGACTCGAGAGTACGTCCTTTTGTTTCGGGAACAAATTTCCACATAAACAAAGCAGACAGAATACCCATAATTCCATAGATCCAGTATGCGAATCCATTGTGGAACTGCTCCGTCAACCATACGTTATCGTTCATCATTGGGAATGTGAGCGACACAATCCAGTTAGCAATCCACTGAGCGGCAACGGCAATTGATAAAGCCCCACGAATAGAATTCGGGAAAATCTCTGCCAACAATACCCAGCAAACAGGCCCCCAACTCATCGCAAATGCAGCTGTATAAATAAGCATGAATACCAATGCCATGATACCTACATTTTGCAGATAGAAGGTAAATCCGAGAGCAATCATACTGATAGCCATACCGATAGAACCGATTATCATCAACGGTTTGCGACCAAACTTATCTACGGTAAGAATAGCTACTACGGTAAATACCAGATTGACAACCCCAACTATAATTGTTTGCAACAGCGATGAATCTGTAGACGCACCCATGTTGCGGAAAATATTTCCGGCATAGTAAAGTACTACATTAATACCCACTGCCTGCTGAAATACAGATAACAGCACACCCACTACGATTACGCCAAATCCATACGACAACCAGGGTGCATTCAGTTCGTGCAATGTACCTTTGATATCTTTAAGAATATTTTCGGCATCTTTTTTACCGGCAATTTTCTGCAATACTTTGAGCGCTTTTTCATCTTTGCCCTGCATTGCCAGATAACGCGGCGTTTCAGGAACAAAAAACAACAGCAATACAAAGATTCCGGCTGGTACTGCACCCGACAGGAACATCAATCTCCAGCCATCAGTTACCAACCACTGCTCATCGCCCTGTTTGGCGATAAAATAGTTAACAAAATAGATAACCAGCATACCAAAGATAATAGCAAACTGATTGAAAGAAACCAGCTTACCACGTACATTAGCCGGTGCAATTTCGGCAATATACATTGGCGATATCATCGATGCAATACCCACACCTATACCACCAATAATACGATAAACAACGAAAGAATAGACATCTAAGGTTCCAAACACATTAAACATCTCGGGGCGCCATGCACCAACAGCCGAAATAAAGAAGGCAACCGCCGCAATAAACAGTCCATTCTTTCGACCCAATGATTTAGAAATAAAACCTGCCGATGCACCTCCGATAACGCAACCGATGAGTGCACTGGCTATTACAAAGCCTTTTACTGCATCTGCAGTATTTTTCATTTCAACGATGTCTGTCAGAGCAGGCATTGCTTTGCTTAAAAAACCATAAGCCCAAACTGACAATCCACCCAGAACAACAACGCTAAAAATGCCGCCTTTTTTAGTCCCCAAAAGACGAATAATTTGACCACTGATAATGATAAAAACCAAAAACAGAACAATCACCATCAGCATTCTGTACTGGCTGAAAAGGGTAAAGATAGTATTGGTATCAAATATATAATTGCCACCATTTTCTTTATAAATATAAAATTCGACCAGCGACTTTTCTGCGCCATTCACCACAGCTGTGTCGTATCCGAAAAGCAATCCGCCAAGTGTGGCAACTAAGGTAAGTAGAAAGATATAGAGCTTACTGCCCTGCTGAAAGGAGTTAGAGTTACTTCCTCCGGTATCAATAAATGCCATTGTATCAGATATTTTATGGTTAATGAATAATTAGTAAACGAGTAGAAAAAAGTAAACGAGTAAACAGGTTTACGAGTAAACAGGATAGTATGAAATCTGTTAGTTGGTATTTGAATATTACCTATAACTGTTTTGTTTGTATTCCCGTTTACCCGTCTACTCGTTTACCCGTCAACCAGATTAAATATACATGTTTACAATCGCTTCGTAAAGCTCTTGTTTTCCGCTGATTTGTTTAGGTTCGCCATTTGCTTTTGCGAAAGCATACACATCTTCCAAAGAGAGTTTACCTTCTTCAAACTCTTTACCTTTGCCGGCATCGTATGAAGCATAACGGTCTGTAACCATTTGTTTGTATGGTGACTCTTCCAAAATAGCAGCTGCAGAAAGCAGAGCACGAGCCATTACGTCCATAGCACCGATGTGAGAGATAAACAAATCTTCGTTGTCGGTAGAGTTACGACGAATTTTAGCGTCGAAGTTGGTACCACAACCTTTAATACCGCCACCTTGCAGAATAACCAGCATAGCTTGTGTCAATTCGAAGATATCAACCGGGAATTGATCAGTATCCCAACCGTTTTGCACATCACCGCGGTTTGCATCGATAGCACCCAACATGTCTGCATCAACAGCACACTGCAATTCGTGCTCAAATGTATGACCTGCCAAAGTAGCGTGGTTAACTTCGATGTTTAGTTTGAAATCATTTTCCAAACCGAATTCTTTAAGGAAGCCGATTACTGTTTCTGCATCCACATCGTATTGATGTTTCATTGGCTCCATTGGTTTTGGCTCAATCAGGAAAACTCCTTTGAAACCTTTGGCACGACCATAGTCGCGAGCCATTTGCAACATAGTACCCATGTGTTGTTTTTCACGTTTCATGTTGGTGTTCAACAGCGACATGTAACCTTCGCGACCTCCCCAGAATACATATCCGTCGCCACCCAGTTCAATAGTAGCGTCGATAGCATTTTTAATTTGCAACATTGCGCGAGCAGCTGCATTGAAGTCAGGATTGGTGCTTGCACCATTCATATAACGGGCAGGAGAGAATACATTAGCAGTACCCCACATCAAACGGATACCAGTCTCTTCCTGTTTTTGTTTTGCGTAAGCAACAATCGCTTTAAGATTTGCTTCGTACTCTTCGATAGATGATCCTTCGTCAATCAAATCAATATCGTGGAAACAGTAGTATTCGATACCCATTTTGCTCATGAATTCGAAACCGGCATCCATTTTGTCTTTGGCAGCCTGAAGAGCATCTGTTGCTCCGGTCCATGAGTGTTTTTGGGTTCCGGGACCGAATGGATCGCCACCTTCTGCACACAAAGTATGCCACCAGGCCATACTGAAACGGAACCAGTCCTTCATTGTTTTACCATAAACCACTTGATCAGCATTGTAATAACGGAATGCCATAGGGTTTTTGCTAGCTGTACCTTCAAATTTGATTTGTCCGATTCCCGGAAAAAATTCTTGTTGTGCCATAATTAAATTGATTTTTTATTGCGTTTCTTCCAACTGAAAAATTTCAATAAAAGAAACATGGATTTATTGATTAATAATTACTTTCTACTTAAAACCTATAACTTAAAACTTATAACTTAACAAATTACAGCTTGCTCTTCCAAAGCTCATAAGCCTCCATATAAGCCGCTTTATCAGCAACCGAAGGCTCTATCACTTTCAGTTTTTCGAGCGTAGCAAATGCCTCTTCGTTCGATTTGTAGATGCCCGCGCCGATACCTGCACCTTTGGCAGCTCCCACAGAACCATCTGTATCAAACAATTCGATTGTAGCACCGGTTACACCGGCCAGTGTATCGCGGAAAATAGAGCTCATAAACATATTGGCAAATCCAGCACGAATGATTCGGGTATCAATACCCATTCCCTGCATCACCTCCATACCATAGGCAAACGAGAATACGATTCCTTCCTGTGCCGCGCGCAACATATGTGCTTTACCGTGCTTGTTAAAGTTGATGCCGTGCAGCGAACAACCTGCTTCTTTGTTACCCAGCATACGCTCAGCACCGTTTCCAAACGGCAATATCGACAGACCCTCTGATCCGATTGCGACTGTGTCTGCCAGTTGATTCATATCGTTGTACGATATGCCTTCAGGCGCCACATTACGCTTCATCCACGAGTTCAGAATACCTGTACCATTGATGCACAGCAATACACCTAAACGGGTAGTCTCTTTGGTGTGGTTGACGTGAGCAAAGGTGTTCACTCTCGATTGTGGATCGTATTTTATGTTGCCATTTACACCGTATACCACACCCGAAGTACCGGCTGTAGCAGCCATTTCACCCGGATTGAATACGTTGAGCGACAATGCATTATTTGGTTGGTCACCTGCCCGGTAAGTGATTGGTGTACCTTCTGCCAGACCCAGTTCGGCAGCAGCTGCAGCGGTCACGCCACCCTGATTCGAGAAAGTTGGGCGAATTTCGGGAATATACGATTTGTCAGCACCGAAAAATTCCAATAAATGTTCCGACAACTGATAATTCTTGAAATCCCACAACATACCTTCCGAAAGTCCCGAAACAGTAGTACAAAGCTCACCGGTCAGTTTCATCGCAATATAGTCGCCCGGCAGCATCATTTTATCTATTTTGGCAAATAATTCAGGCTCATTCTCGCGCACCCATGCCAGTTTCGATGCAGTGAAGTTGCCCGGAGAGTTAAGCAGACGCGTAAGACATCTCTCTTCCCCCAAACCTTTGAATGCCTTCTCGCCGTAAGGTACAGCGCGGCTATCGCACCAAATGATAGAGGGACGCAGCACCTGCTGATTCTTATCAACCACAACTAAACCGTGCATTTGGTAAGAAATACCGATTGCTTTCACCTCGGTACCCTTGATGCCAGACTCTTTCATAATCGACTGAATGGCATTTTTCATGTTTTCCCACCACATTTCGGGTTCCTGCTCTGCCCATCCGGCCTTTTTCGCAATGATTTTCATCTCCGCCTTGGGCGAAAAATCAGAAGCCACACACTTTCCGGTTTCAGCATTCACCAGCGAAGCCTTTACCGACGAGCTTCCGATATCAATTCCTAATAGATACATGTTCGATATTATTTTTAAGATTACCTTTTTTGATTTTTTTATTACAATCCTGTCATTCAGGAAATTGCAATTAATTTATCCGTGCAGCTTATTATAAATTTTTCGTTCAAACTTATAATACCTTGCCGCCCGGTGCGAAACGCCCTGCTGCTTTTCTTCCAGTGGAATCACATATTCCATTGCCTTAATCTTTTTGTGAAAGTTCCGCACATCTGTTTTCGTTCCGTATATCACCTCGTACAGTTTTCGCAAATCATTTGCAGTAAATTTCTTAGGCAACAACTCAAACAAAATCGCCGGCTCCATTTCCACCAGATTCCGCACATGCTTCACTGCATCAGCAATTATCTGATTGTGGTCAAAAGCCAACATCTGCAATTTATCGAGTGCAAACCACGAAGCATTGTGCTTCGATTTGGGAGTTGCGGTTTTGCGATCAATCCGTAACAACGCCAAATAGCCAACCGTAATAATTCTACCAATCTTCTGCTGAATTGCATTCTCCAGCCAGTATCTGTCACGCGGATTCTTTGTCCTCTCGGGATGCCCGAAACACTTAAACTGCTTCATGTAAATATTATCAATCCCTGTCAGCTCAAACAACACTCGCTGAGCAGCATCATCCACATCTTCATTGTCATAAATCACACTACCTGGCAATTTCTGATTATTAAATTTGTCTGTATCCAGCTCACTGCCATACTCCACGAGTAGAACATTCAGCTGCATACCATCAAAACCCAACAAAACACAATCGACCGACAGGTGCGGAAAAAACTCCGGATTTGATTCCACGTTTATATTTTTAATATTGACAATGCAAATATAGAAATATAATTCCACCCAAACCCCGACAAAAAACATGTTCTACAACATACACACCTGATAATAAACCACTTATGTATCGTATATTTTACAATAAGCCCATTTCCCAACAGGCTATTTATAAAGCATTTAGCCACAAATTCAATATGTAAGATTTACAATATCAATAATTGCATTTTTTTCAGGTCGCGCCCCTCACCCACTCGGGTCAGGCTATCCGCTCATAGTCCTCAGCCGGCACCACATTTCAGCTCAAAACAACCTTTCCGGCCGGCTTGCGGGCTATCCGCTACTATCCTTCGCGAAAAAAAGATACCACTCATACTTCGCACAATTCCACACAAAAAAATGCATGCAAAGAATTCGTCAAATTCTTTGCATGCACCCTATCCTGAATATAGTAAAGCTACTCTTTCACCCCAAAAGCCAAATCTCCGGCATCACCCAACCCCGGAATGATATACGCATGGTCATTCAACTCTGGATCAATAGCCGCCGTCCATAGCGAAATATTCTCGCCCGCAAACTTTTCCGATATAAAATCAACGGCCTTCTGACTCGCTATCACAGATGCAATATACACATGCGCCGGCTTGCCTTTGGTCAACAAAGCACCGTATGCCAATTCGAGCGAACTACCTGTCGCCAACATCGGGTCAGCAATAATCAGCGTTTTCCCCTCCAATCGCGGTGAAGCCAGATACTCAATACAAATCTCAAATTTCAACGCATCCTTATACTTTCTGTAAGCAGAAACAAACGCATTTTCAGCCTTATCAAAATAACTCAAAAAGCCCTGATGAAAAGGCAAACCGGCCCGCAAAATAGTAGAAACCACCAGCGCATTGTCTGCCGTATTCACTTTTGCCACACCCAGCGGCGTCTGTATCAATTTCTCACTATACTCAAACGTTTTGCTCATTTCATAAGCCATCACTTCGCCAATACGCTCCATATTTCTACGAAAACGCAGACTATCCTTCTGCACCTCCACATCTCTGATTTCAGAAACGAAGCGCGACAATTCAGAGTTATTCTCTGATAAATTATACACTTTCATACAGCAATATTTTATTTACGAAGAAATTTAAATTAATATCTCAATTATAATCTTCGCAAATATACAGTTTTCGATGGAATAACATCATCATTACAACCATTTTGTTTTACTACAAAACCAACAATATTCGTAAATTTGCACAAACTCTCTTCACAACATAAAAAACAGAAAACAGCATGAAACTACAAAGCGAAAATTTTCTTCGGGAAGATGATATAACATGGGAAAAACCGGACAAAGGCATTCAACGCCAGATTTTGGGTTACAGCGAGAGCATAATGATGGTAAAGGTCTGCTTTGCTCAGGGCGCAACGGGCTACACCCACACTCATCCGCACACGCAAAGCACATATGTGGCAAGCGGTCGATTCGAAGTCACTATTAATAACGAAAAAAGCATACTATCCTGCGGCGATGGCTTTTTCGTAGAACCCAACGCGCCGCATGGCGTTCAGTGCCTGGAGACCGGCATACTAATCGACGCATTCAGCCCGGTCAGAGAAGACTTCCTGAAATAACAAAAAAAGAGAGGCTGCCCCAACAATGAGACAGCCTCTTATTTTATTTATCTGAAAAATATTATTCAGCAACCACTTCGAAAGGAATCTCTACAGAAACCTCTTTATGCAGTTTCAAAGTAGCCTTGAAAGAACCAAGTTCTTTAGCAGCTTCTTTGATAACAATCACTTTGCGATCAATCTCGAAACCTAATTTCGACAACGCTTCAGCAATTTGAATGTTATTTACAGAACCAAAAACCTTGCCTGTTGAGCTGGCTTTAGTACCAATTGTCAAAGAAAGACCTTCCAGCTTAGCTGCCAGCTCTTGCATATCAGCTTTGATTTTCTCAAGCTTGTGAGCACGCTGTTTCAGGTTTTCCTGCAACATTTTAACAGCAGAAGGAGAAGCGATTACCGCTTTGCCCTGAGGAATCAGGTAGTTTCTGCCATATCCATCTTTTACGGTTACAATATCATCTTTGTAGCCGAGATTGATTACATCTTCTTTTAATATTACTTGCATTATTTTTTCCTCCTACTGATTATTATTTCATCATATCGGTAACGAAAGGAAGCAACGCCAAATGACGCGCTCTCTTAACCGCCTGAGCTACTCTGCGTTGGAATTTAAGTGAAGTACCTGTGATACGACGTGGCAAAATCTTACCTTGTTCGTTCAGGAATTTCTTCAAAAATTCGGGGTCTTTGTAATCGATATAACGGATACCGCTCTTTTTGAAACGGCAATATTTTTTTCTGTTCACATCCACCGAGGGAGGAGTCAAATATCTGATTTCTGAATTCGCTTGTGCCATAATTTATTTCTCCTTTACTTCGCTTTTAGCTGATTTAACATGTTTTCTTTTCGCAGCATACTCAACAGCAAATTTGTCCATGCTGAAAGTTAAGAAGCGGATAACACGCTCGTCGCGACGATACTGCAACTCCAATTTCGCGATTGTGGTAGGAGATGCTTTAAACTCGATCAACTGATAAAATCCGGTAGATTTTTTCTGAATCGGATATGCAAGCTTGCGCAAGCCCCAATTCTCTTCATTCACGATTTCTGCGCCTTCTTCAGCCAGAATTCCTTTGAATTTTTCTACCGCTTCCTTCATCTGAACATCAGACAAAACGGGAGTTAAAATGAAAACGGTTTCGTAATGATTCATACTGATTAATAATTTGGTTTTAAAAATGTGGTGCAAAAGTAGTTATAATTTTCGAAACGACAATACTTTACCCTAAAAAAATCAATACCACGGCACGGCATCGTACGAATTTCCACGCTTGTCGTACTTCAGATCTTTGAGCATGGCAGACTTCACACTGATGCTAAAGTTGTATGACCGGTACTGACCGAACGGAACAACCCCGGCTGTCATCTGCCAGCAATGCAGATCGCGCGACACATTAATGTTGGTGTATGATATTTTTTTTGCATCAAAATCGTAACTGCTCGACATACTGAACGACCACCCCTTGGTGAGCGTCAACGAACCCGAAAAGCCCAGATTGTGGGTAATACTTCTGTTGTATTCGAGTTTTTCTTTGTTGAAATCGGAATATCCGTATCGCATCGAGTAGTTGAATGACAGATTCCAGGGCACACTCCAAACCATGTAGCCATCTTCGTCAAATGTACTTTTCGATTTATCCTCTTTTTTCTTTTTCGGCTTGTCTGTCTCCTCTTCTGCGGGAACATCCGGTTTCTCTTCGTCGGTCGTCCCGGCTACATCTGCCGTCTTCTTTTTTGATTTATCTTTGGAAAAGAGCTTTTTAAAGGTGTCGTTGTTTAACGTATACGAAAAAGAGGTTCCTGTATTTTGCAAACGACCGAGCGTTCTGTTTTTCTCCCAACGGGTACGATTGACCCGCACAGGACTACCGGCCGAATTCAACTGATAGGTATATGTATCAAAATCACCGGCCAGATTAAGCGAAAATTTACCGGGTAGCTTCAACCGGATAGAAGCATTGATATTACTCCAGTTCATCGAATCGGCAGCCATATTATAGCTGATTCCGGTGGTAAAATTGTCGATCAGACTTATTTTCCGAACGCCCGACGTATCCCTGTCTGTTCTGATTTTCATCTCCAGATTATTCGTCATATTGAATGCCACCGAACCTGCCGTAGTAGAAGGTGCCGAGTAAAACAGGCCGCCTTCGTAGGGCGAATAGTACTTGGTAATTCGCTCACCCTGCGTATTTACATAACTATAGGCACGCCAAAAACCGAACTTCTCGTTCTGAAAATTGGGTGTATAACTAAACGAAACCCCGGGCGTGAATACGTGGCGAATAGTCTGTATCTTCTTTCCAAAAATTGGCAGTGGGGTGTAAAACCCATACAATTTGGTAGACGCACTGATACTTGTGCTGTATCTGTACATCCGGTTGAAGCCCCAAATCGTGTCATTCCGCTCCATCTGACTGACGGGATCCCAGTCTTTCATGATTTTATTGGAAAACCAACTCTCAGAATAGTTGACCGAGGGTGTAATATTGATGTATTTAAGCAAATTGAACGTAGCACTTACCGGCACGTTGTGTTGCATTCCGTTTCGCCAGTCTTTTATCAGATTTGATTTAAAGAGCAAATCTTCTTTTGTATCAATGCTGTTTCGCAAAATACCGCTATAGCTGAATCCGATTTTTTCGTACCAACGTTCCTTTCCTACTGCCGATTTTCGCTTGAAAGGAAAAATACGACTCATGGATATATTGAGATCGGGCAGCGACAACACAACCGATGAGTCGCTCGACCGCTGACTGATATTCATCGAAGAAGAGACCGAGAACGGGGTATTGGGAAATACACGCGAGATGTTGACACTCGAGCTTTTGTTGTTTTGGGTAAACCGGTTGGGGTCGTAAACTCCGCCCAAATCATTTCGGTCGTATGACGAAGTTGAGAAATTGACACTCGCTGAGAATGTCATGTATGGATTGGCCTTTGAGTCTTGCGAATGCGACCAGGTCAGGTTGAAATCTTTAGCCTTCGAATAATCAGCAGATCCTTTTTCTCCCGTTATCGTATTGCGGTACCCGATGTTGAACGAGCCGGTATATTTGTATTTGCGCATGTAGTTGGATACAGCACCCAATCCCCACGATCCTTTGGTGAAAATCTCGCCCGTCACCGCCATATCCACATAGTCATTTATGGCAAAATAATATCCGCCGTCTCTGAGGTAAAAGCCACGCGTAAGCTCATCTCCATATGTCGGAATAATGACTCCCGACGAATATTTCTTGGAAAAGGGGAAAAAGCCAAAAGGAATAGCCAAAGGCAATGGAACATCTTCCAACACCAGATAGGCAGGACCGGTTACAATATTTTTTTTCGGAATAACCTTTGCCTTGGTCAGATTAAAATAGAAGTGTGGATGATCGTGATTATCGCAGGTTGTATATTTACAATCTGTCATATACAGTTCATCGTTCGGCATTTTTTTCGTCTTTCCGCCAACCACAAAACCTTCGCCCTGTTCGGTTATTACATTGGTGATATATCCGCGCTTCGACTTAAAATTGTATCGCATCGTTTCCGAGTCGTAATTTCCACCTTTGTCCTTAAACTTTGGCTTGCCGCTCATCTGCCCCACCGAATCCTTCTGACCGGTAGCATACACCACGCTGCTATCCAGATTCATCTGAATATAATCGGCTTTGAGCTCAATATCTTTAAAGTCGATTTGCGCATCTCCAAACATTTGCGCAAACTTAGTCCCCGTAAAGATGATGGAATCATTCGATTTATACTTCACCTGATCATCGAGTGCACTCTTCGATTTTTTCTTATTGATTGAGTCTGCACGAAGCGAATCAGCTCTGTTTTTGGAAATAGAATCGGGTGAAACGGCTTTAGCAGATACCCTTGGAAGAGGTCTGCGGCCGGGCTTGGGTGCTTTCTGCGCATGAATCGAAAAAAGCAATATGGATATAAGTAAAAGAAGTAAATACCTTGTTTGTTTAGTCATTCAGCTTAAGCAAAGTGAAAATTTGGGTGCAAAGCTACAATTTTTACCGAAAATTAGGGCTACATTTACCCTTAAATTTGGTTGTCTGTCCGGTAAAAGGGTGTATAAATGCAGTTTAATTTGATTTTAAAACCACTCCGGCACGCTCCGTCTCGCCGCAGCCGGGTGGATTATACTTAAACACACTCACCTCAAGCGAGGTTATGGACTGAAATCGCGAAGTCAATGACCGGAAGATTCGACCGGCCACATGTTCGAGCAACAGCGATGGCACCTCCATTTCTGCAGACACCACTTCAGCCACATCGGCATACGATATTGTATCATCGAGCGAATCATTGAGCGTAGCTGTCTCTATATCAGCCTCTAGTAACACCGATACGCTAAATTTATTCCCCACTTTCTGCTCTTGTGGCATTACACCATGATAGGCATAAAACCGCATATTGTCTATTTGAATAAATGTCTTCATTGATATATAACACTATTGAATTCCCAATTTTATGCCCCTGACAGAACAACAAAGAAACGGGAATCTATTTTTTTATTTGAGATTTCATCAAAAATCTGTACTTTTACATTTGAGAAACAAAACCCAAACGTATAATCCAAAAGAAAAACCGAAAACAGTATGTCTAAAGAATTTTTCTCAACCGGAGGCTCACACAATACAATTGCTCATGCTACCCAGATCAATGGCGATGTAACGGCCGAAGCCGATTTGCGCATTGATGGTAATATTATAGGCAATATCATCTGTCAGGGCAAAGTGATTATTGGCCCCAAAGGCTCCGTTACAGGAAATATATCTGCCGAAAGTGCCGAAGTCTTGGGTATGATTACCGGTGACCTGAAAGTAAAAGAGTCGCTTTCTATCAAAGCCACAGCCCAGGTAAACGGCAATATTGAAATGCGCACCCTTTCGATTGAGCCTCACGCCATGCTGACCGGATATTGCACCATGATTTCCTGATTTCCGACTATAATTACGGAACAAAAAAAAGAGGATGTCTCAATTGCGGGACATCCTCTTTTTTATGGATTAGAATTGCCCCTTACCGTGGCAATTTTTGAATTTCTGACCACTTCCACACGGACAAGCATCGTTTCGTCCAATTCTCTTCTCGACCCGTACAGGCTCTGCTTTACGCTCGGGCTGTTGGGCTGCTGAGGACGATGACGTATTGTTTCCGTATTCGTCTTTCTGAGCTTTAAACTTGCTAAAATCCTGTTTCTTTTCGGGAACAGCCTGACGCACTTCGGGCTCTTCACGAACCGGAATCTGACCGTGCATCAGCACACTCACTGTTTTGCGGCTAATCACATCAATCATCGTTTTAAACAGTCCGAAAGACTCGAGTTTATAAATCAACAGTGGATCTTTTTGCTCATAACTTGCATTTTGCACAGACTGACGCAATTCGTCCATTTCGCGCAAATGCTCTTTCCAGGCCTCGTCAATAGTATGAAGTAGAATCGCTTTTTGGAACGATTTCACCACCTCTTTGGCTTCCGATTCGTAGGCAGCTTTCAGATTGCAGGTTACATTGTACATCCGCATTCCGTCTGTAACGGGAATCAGGATATTTTCGTAAAGTGAACCCTGTGTTTCGTACACCTCTCGGATAACCGGATTGGCTACCTGAGCCATTCTATCTGTTTTCCGTTTGAAAGAATCCAGCGCTGCATGCAGCAGTTTATCGGTCAGTTTATCCGCTTTCTCCGATTTCAACTGAGCTGCATCAAAGGGTGTTTCGATAGAAAACACACGATACACCTCCACCTTCAAACCCTCGTAATACTGCGAATCGGAATACTCCTCTACTATGTTTTTGGCAGCATCGTACATCATATTCAAAATATCCAGGCCAATACGCTCACCCATCAGGGCATGGCGACGACGGGAATAGACCACCTCACGTTGCGAGTTCATCACATCATCGTATTCGAGCAGACGTTTCCGGATACCAAAGTTATTCTCCTCAACTTTTTTCTGAGCTCTTTCGATTGATTTCGAAATCATGCTGTGCTCAATCATTTCACCCTCTTCAAATTTCAGTCTGTCCATAACAGCCGAAATACGCTCAGCACCAAACAGACGCATCAAATCATCTTCGAGTGAAACATAGAATACAGACGAACCCGGATCGCCCTGACGACCGGCCCGACCACGCAACTGCCTGTCGACCCGACGCGACTCGTGACGCTCTGTACCAATGATAGCCAAACCACCGGCTGCTTTTACCTCTGCAGAAAGTTTGATGTCGGTACCACGACCTGCCATGTTGGTGGCAATGGTTACAGTACCCGACTGACCGGCCTGAGCCACAATATCTGCCTCGCGTTGGTGCAACTTGGCATTCAGCACGTTGTGTCTGATTTTGCGCATGGTGAGCATTTTTCCCAATAACTCTGAGATTTCGACAGATGTGGTTCCCACCAGCACAGGTCTACCCTGCTCTACCAGTTTCACAACATCCTCTATCACAGCATTGTACTTTTCTCGTTTCGTGCGGTAAACACGATCGTTCATATCGTTTCTCGAAATCGGTCTGTTTGTAGGAATTGTTACCACATCGAGTTTGTAGATATCCCAAAGCTCACCCGCTTCTGTTTCCGCGGTACCGGTCATACCGGCCAGCTTGTTGTACATACGGAAATAGTTTTGCAGTGTAATCGTCGCAAAGGTCTGAGTAGCAGCCTCAACCACCACACGTTCTTTGGCTTCGATAGCCTGATGTAAGCCATCAGAGTAGCGACGACCTTCCATGATACGTCCGGTTTGCTCATCCACAATTTTCACTTTATTGTCGATAACCACGTATTCATCATCTTTTTCGAAAAGGGTATAAGCCTTGAGCAGCTGATTGATGGTGTGAACACGCTCAGACTTGATTGAATAGTTCTGAATCAGCTCATCCTTCTTTATCTGTTTATCCTCGTCATTGTCATCCGAGTTTTCAATATCGGCTATGATAGAGCCAATATCGGGCAAAACAAAAAACTGTGGATCTTCGGAATTACCGGTCAACGCATCGATACCTTTGTCTGTCAGGTCGATACTGTTATTTTTCTCATCAATCACAAAAAAGAGAGGATCGGTGATGATATGCAGATTCCGGTTATTATCCTGAATATAGTACTCTTCTGTTTTGAGCATCTGCACCTTGATGCCGGACTCACTCAGAAACTTGATCAACGGTTTATTTTTTGGCAATCCTTTGTATGAACGATAGAGTAAAATAGCACCCTCTTCGCGTTCTTTTTCATTCGTAGAAGCCATTTTCTGACGCGCTTCGGCCAAAAGCTTCGTACAAAAAGCACGTTGCTCATTCACCAGTTTTTCGACACGCGGACAAAGGTGGTCAAACAACTGCTCTTCTCCCTTCGGCACCGGTCCGGAAATAATCAGAGGCGTACGGGCATCGTCAATCAACACCGAGTCAACCTCATCCACAATGGCAAAATTATGCTTGCGCTGCACCAAATCTTCGGGCGTTACAGCCATATTGTCGCGCAAATAGTCGAAACCAAATTCATTATTAGTTCCGAAAGTAATATCAGCTTCGTATGCTTTTCTTCGGGCGTCAGAGTTGGGTTGGTGTCTGTCGATGCAATCCACACTCAGGCCATGGAACATATACAGAGGCCCCATCCACTCCGAGTCACGTTTGGCCAGATAATCATTCACAGTTACGATGTGCACACCGTTTCGGGTCATTGCATTGAGGAACACAGGCAATGTAGCCACCAGCGTTTTACCCTCACCGGTTGCCATTTCCGCGATTTTACCTTTGTGCAACACTACACCGCCAAACAATTGACAATCGTAGTGAATCATATCCCAGATAATCTCGTTTCCACCGGCTTTCCAGTTTCTGTAATAGATTGCTTTGTCCCCTTCAATTTTTACAAAATCGTGCGAAATAGCCAGCTCTCTGTCGAAAGGTGTGGCAGTTACCTCTACGGTTTCGCTTTGAGTAAAACGACGTGCTGTATCTTTCACAATAGAGAAAACCTCAGGCAAAACGAGCTCCAGCTCTTTTTCCTGTCTTTCGAGCATTTTCTTTTCGATGCGATCGACTTCTGCCCATGTTTTTTCACGTTCATCCAGATCCTGACTTTCAATAGATGCTTTAAGTTGCCCAATCTGAACCCTGTCCTCAGCGACACAATCCTGCAATTGTTGCATAATCGAGGCAGAACGGGCGCGTAATTCATTGTGATTAAGCTTCTCTATTTCGGGGTAAACAGCCTGTATTTTTTTCACATAAGGGTCTATCTCTTTTAAATCGCGCTGCGACTTATTGCCAAACAGACTTCTCAATAAATCATTAAATCCCATAATTTGTATTTTGTTTTGATAACCAATTTATACTTGAAATATCTGATCAAACAGATGAATATATTGCAATTCTGACGAACAGCCAAAGGCGACAAGCCCGCAAAAACCGGACAAAAATAAGCTAAAATAATGATTTTGCCTATTTTGTAAGCAGAAAAAGCCCTGAAAGAGGTACGATTCTGTAAAAAACAGTTAGTATAGTTCCGGAATTACGGTGCCGGATGAGGCGTTTGGCGCCCTGATACGAAGGTAATAAGAGATGGTTGGCGCAATCTCTGTGGCCTTTATGGTGCGGAAAATATGAATTGGCTTAATGCCTGAACCGATAAAAAAGAGCGGTGCAACAATGGCCGATTTCCTTATTTTAACAGATTGAATAGTCTGATCTTCACCCGATTCGAACCAGCCGGGTTGTAATTCTACCAATAAGTCGCCAACTGTTTTTCGGGACAAGCCGTTGCGAATCAGCCTAACATGCTCGTCTGCGGCATCATGCAATAATGAAAATGAAGTTGTAACATCCTGAACTCCACTCATCTGCATCAGAAAATCGGCAGATCTTTTTTGAATCTGTTGCGGATCTATCGATTTATCATCTATCAGCTTTTGGTTGAGATAAAACGATTTATTGTAGTATCCTTTCACCCAGTCGCCCTGCCCGTAAACAGACATCAGGTACATATTGAGTAAAGCCTTTGCTCTGTTTATGTAAAAATTTCCGGTCGGCAGTTTCAGTTTTTCGTTGTTGTTATCTGCTTCATCAAAATAACCGGTTGAAACCACAAAAACAAGTGCATTTTTCAATCCGACAGATTGATCTATGTGGTTCAGCAACAATTCGAGCTGCTTATCCAACCTCAAATAGGTATCCTGAATCTCGAGAAAACCTGAATTATCGACCATTCCAACAGGCAACCCAGCGAAGAAATTAACCGAAAGGAAATCAGGATAAGCTCTTTTTCCCAGATTTTCATTTTTCAAAAACTGAAAAACAGAACGGTTTATCTCTTCATTTACTATGCCACTCGATTTGTATTGCTGTATGTTATTTTTACTCTTTTTGTATGAATATTTAAAGGTAAAATCTTTTGAATTATAGGGCAAAAACTTGTATTGAGAAGGGGCCAAAACCGGGAACCAATCAATTGACTCCAATCTTTCGGAGAGCGGATTATTAGTATTTTCTTTATCAAAAAAAGCGGGAATTGCCCCATAAAAAGTAGACGTAGCCCATCGACGGTTTCTGTTATCAATCCAGAAAGCACCATCTGCGGCATGTCCGCCCGATAATATGGCCTCTTCGTGATTGGCCCCAAATGAATAAACCAACCCAAATCCATCGGTCGCCAGCTTCAATTCGTCTGATATGGTATTCACCATCAATTTACGGGGCGAAACAGTCTCATCTGTAAAGTTGCCCATATATTCGGGATCCGACAGCACCGGTATTACTTTATGCTTCTCTCTGTCGAAATATTGCGGGGCAACAATGCCGTGATACCACGGATTAGCACCGGTAAAAATTGTAGCAACTGCCGATGCTTTATCCTGACAATTGTAATCAAATTGAATATTCCGACAAAAAGCACCTTCCCGCATCAGTCGTTTAAAGCCGCCTTCGCCAAACATATCCTGCATCTGCACCACATAATCGCCCCGCAATTGGTCCACAACAATGCCCACGACCAACTTGGGTGTCGTGGTGGCTTGCTGTGCCTGCAACTGACTGACAGACAATAAAACGACCAGTGAAGTGATGATATGTTTCATTTATTTTTATTTGAAATAAAATGATGTGCGCGTAATCCGGAACGGAACAACAATGCAACCGCAAGCAAAATAAAAGCCCACGTGAATTGCTGATGCAAAAACCATGCCAAAATCAGAAAAAGAGATAATACAGCACTATTTGTCACGAAGTACCATCCCATTTTCTCTTTAAACCAGGGAATAAGCAACAGAAAAGCAGCAATCAAATGTATGGGATGCATGACAAAAATGGTGTAATTTGGATTTGTAGCCGGATGAGTAGACAAAAATGACAGAAAGAAAATCACAACTCCGGCCAGGCCATACACAAAAAACAGAGCAAAATCAATCGCCACAAAAAACCGGCCCTTTTTCCAACCCTGAAATGAAGTGATTAGAATAAGAATTGAGACAAATAATGCCACAAAAAGCGGTGTTTTCCAGAAGGGTGATTGTAGCGGCGCGACACTCTGAGCAGGAATTATCTCAACATCTGAAATGACAAGGCGACGCTCTGCACCGGTACTATCCCGAATAACTGCGCGGTTAAAAGCATCCTCCATATAATAAGGTAGAAACATCTGCTCTTTGTAAGTAGTCTTTGCATCGAGAGGTGCACCCAAAATGAGGTCAATGCCAAACGAGAGCCATGGATGTGGGGCTGTACATTCCCTGATTAGATTTCGAAATGTTGTTGTTTGTGTGGTATCCCGGTACTCTACTGTGCCACTGACCATTTTTTCGATGGCCAGTCTCGGACGGGAAGCACAATTATCGAACAAAAAATTATAGCGATAAACCCGATTCTCAGCTTCTGCATTTTTCATCAGAAAATCGAATAACCGCTGTTTTTCGGCCGGATAAAGATTAAGAATCTGCTCTCTGATCGATAAATTACGGATATAACATTCGATAGCCAGGTGTTCATATTTCGAAATACTCAATATATAATCCGTTTCGCCCTTCACAAAACGATAAACAAAATCATCGCTATTAAAATCGAAAGTGCCATAATTGAATATTACATCCAGATCATTCCCGGCATCTTTCAGCCGAAGCGCTGTATGGCCGTACATGGCATGCACTTCATTTGTTTTGGAATAGGTGAGCAAACTTATCTGTGCATCGGGCGTCAATAGTGGGTAAGCTCCGGCAATATAAACAGATATAAACAAAATGAATGATAAAATAAAACGCTTCATCAAAATTAAAATTATTAATTTATGTATGTGTACACTATATAAACAGGAAAAAGACAATTGAGCACAAATATAGATTATTAAATAAATTTTAATTTCGGAAAATAAAAGAAAGCACTATCTTTGCAATACCTCGATTGAATGAGATGCAAAGATAGAACAAAAAAGAGGTTTCACAATCTTCTGATTTTGTTTATTTTGCAACAATAACAAGAATTACCTATTTCAAAGTGAACAATAAATGAATCAAACTTTTATCTTTATCATATCATTATTGATTTGTTTTTCAGTAAAAGCACAAGATATTATTCTTCCAATACCTGTCAGGACTGGTGGAATGCCCCTGATGGATGCACTGAATAAGCGATGCTCAACGCGTGAGTTCAGCGCTACAGAAATTGACAAACAAACGCTTTCAAACCTGCTTTGGTCTGCATGGGGATACAACAGAGAAAATAAGCGGACCGCGCCATCCTCGCGCAATCTACAGGAGCTGGAATTGTATATTGTCAGAAAATCAGGTGTTTATATCTATGATGCAAAAAAAAACACACTCAAACAGATTTCCAATCTGGACGTTCGTCAACAAACGGGCAAACAATCATTTGTATCAACTGCACCTATAAATATCGTTTTTGTTGCAGATACAACAAAAGGCACACCCGTAGAGCATACGTTTGCTAACTGCGGATATATTTCACAAAATATTTATCTTTTCTGTGCATCTGAGGGACTTAACACAGTGGTAAAAGCCTATTTCGACAAAGCAGAATTAAAAAGAGTTCTCTACCTGAAAGATTCCCAAAAGCCGATACTGACTCAAACCATCGGCTATAAATAACGAGCATACTTTATAAACAAAATTAAAATAAACGCCTTAAATTAAAAACACATGAACGAATACAATTATGAAGCTATTTTTGAGCTTTTGATGAAAAATTCATCTAACTGCGAAATCCTTGTTGATCTGAATGGAAATATCAGCATGTTCAACAAAGCTTTCGTAGATCTGACCGGATATAACGAGGAGGAGATCAAAAACAAACCAAACACTTTTTTCACTTCAGAAAGTGATTTAGCCAAAGAGACATCAAAAATGAATACCCTTCTCAATGGTAAAAAGAATGATGTAAAATTTGTTTCTGCGATCACAAACAAAGATGGCAATTCGGTACCTGTTGAGGTAAATGCGATTTTGTTTAAGGACAATGAGGGAAAACCCAATTTTATTATAAAAAGAATTGAAGACATCAGTGAACGATTACAAAACGAAGAACTGAACAAAAACCGTTTCACTCTTTTACAGACAATTTTGGAAGAAATTCCAATCAATATGTACTTCAAAGACCTGGAAAGCCGCTTTCTGATGGTAAGCAAAAGCCAGATACCTTTTCTCGGCTGCAGCTCTTTCGAAGAAATAGAAGGCAAAACAGACTTTGATTTTTTTGACGAAGATCATGCCAGAGATGCCTATAATGATGAACAGGAAATCATCAGAACCGGAAAAAGTATCGTTAAAGAAGAACGAGAAATACACAGAGACGGAAGTGTTACATATGCTCTATCTACAAAATCTCCTTTAAAAGACGATGATGGAAACATCATTGGCACCTATGGTATATCAAAAGATATTACTGCTAACAAAGCGGCTGAAGAGAAAACCAGATTAATGAACGAAGAACTCGCCATTAAGAATAAAAAACTGGAGGAAGCAATCGAAGAGTTGAGTCGCACTCAAAACAAACTTATTTTTGCCGAAAAAATGGCAGCTCTTGGTAACCTGATCGGTGGTATAGCCCACGAAATCAACACGCCACTGGGCGCAATCAAAGCAAGCTCAACAAACATCAACGAAGTTGTTCAAAAGATAAATCTTGAACTACCCTGGCTTATCAACAATGCTTCAAACGAAGAACTTAACTGGTTGTTCAGATTACTTAACGAAGCAGACGCCAGAGATATTTCTGTATTTTCCAGAGAAGAAAGACAGAAAAAGAGAGAACTGACGTCATTATTAGAGCAGAACAATATCGCGAATGCAGCTACTATTGCCGACACGATCGTATCGCTCAAGCTAAATCTCGAAAACGAGAAATATCTTGAATTTATGACAATGCCAAATTCGCAAAGACTTCTTCAAATGCTGAAAGTTCTTTTCTCGCTGAAACGTAACTCAAACAACATCTTTATTTCGGTAGATAAAGCATCAAAGGTGGTACGTGCACTGAAGAGCTATATCTATAAGAATAGTGCAGGAGATTTTGAAGCCACAGATATTGTAGAAACAATAACTACAGTACTGATTCTGACAGCAAACATGATAAAACATACCAAAACAGAAATTACAACACAGTTTGAAACAATTCCTTTTGTTTTCTGTAAACAAGATGAAATCTGTCAGGTATGGACAAATATTATCACAAATGCTATGCAGGCAATGGGTGAAGGTGGAAAATTAGAAATTGGAACAAAAATCATCGATAATAACATCATTAAGATTTGGTTTAAAGATAATGGACCCGGTATTCCGGAAAAGATTCAGGAACGAATTTTCGAGCCCTATTTCACAACCAAAGAAAAAGGTGTCGGAACCGGAATGGGACTGGATATATCCAGACAAATCATTGATCATCACCATGGAAAACTCTATTTTGACTCAAAACCAGGCCAGGGAACGACGTTTATCGTTGAGATTCCATTAAATCAGGACGTTCAAAAAAATTGAGATATCATCAATTTCATATAAATTATCAGTAAATTTTTTATTTAAAGAAGAAAGTTTACTATCTTCGTGCCCGATTTGGAATCTAAACAATTCATTACCAGAGTTAACATATTCTTTTTGAATAATTAAGCAGACATTCAATAACCATAAAAAAGCAATAAAAAAAACACCTACATACAAATGAAACAAGCGATAATTTGCGTTGATGATGAAGATATCATCCTGGAAGCTCTGAAAGATCAACTTGGGCCTTTTTTTGAAAATCAGTTTCAGATAGAAACTTCAACTACAGCGGAAGAGGCACTCGAAATCTACGACGAATTACTTGAAAGCGGATACAACATACCTGTTGTAATCTCCGACTACCTGATGCCGGGTACCAGAGGTGATGAGTTTTTGATAAAAGTACACAACAAAAACCCGAATACACTTAAAATTTTATTGACAGGACACGCCAATATTGAGGGTATTACCAACGCTATTAACAAAGCCAATCTATATCGGTTTATTCCAAAACCATGGGATAGAGATGATTTGATTTTGACAGTTCGCGAGGCTATTCGTAGCTTTTTGCAGGAGATGGAGATCAAGCAAAAAAATATCGAACTTCAGGCAATTAATGAAAATCTGGAAAAACTGGTTGAAGAACGCACCAGAGAACTGGCCAGTGCAAATGCGACTAAAGACAAATTCTTTTCAATTATTGCGCATGACCTTAAAAACTCATTTTGTGGACTTTTGGGATATTCTGAAATTCTGCTTATGGATTTTGAATCATTCCCGGATGATGAAAAGAAATCAATCATTTCAACCATCAGAATGGTTTCGGAACGCACCTATAAACTACTGCAAAATCTGCTTGACTGGGCGCGTGTTCAAACCGGCAGCATAAGCTATATGCCAATTGAGTTTATATTATCCGAATGTATTAAGGATGAATTTGCTCTTCAACAGGAAATTGCAAAAAGTAAAGAGTTGAATATGGTCATCGAGGCCGAGCAAAATGTTGTTGTCTGGGCTGACAAGAATATGGTTTCCACTGTAATCAGAAACCTTATTTCCAATGCATTAAAATTCACTCATGCAAAGGGTACAATCACAGTTACTTTATCAACAGACAATCAGTTTGCAATTATTCGTGTGATTGATACTGGAATTGGTATCAGCCCCGAAAACCTAAAAAAGCTGTTTAAGGTAAATGAAAATTATAAGACATACGGAACCAACAACGAAGAAGGAACCGGACTTGGTCTTATTTTGAGTAAAGAGTTTATCGGCAAGAATGGTGGTGAAATCATCATTGAGTCAGAACCAGGTAAAGGAACAAAAATAACATTAACAGTTCCATTGAAAAAATAAGATAAAGAGATATTCTTTATTTATTAGATTTGAGCTCGTATGTTTTTCTCTTCAGAAAGCATGCGAGCTCTTCTGTTTTTGGATAGAGTGCCTGCTCGTTGGGCAAAACAGGCTCTCCTACTGTTATTCTGATTGTTTTATTCCGTTTATTCAGTATTTCGTAAGGCATACGCAGACTGCGTAATTGCCAGCTTAAACGCCCCAAAAGGTTGAAGAACCACGAATTTTTTCCGTGAATATAGATTGGGATAACCGGCACCTTCGCTGCCTGAATAATACGCATAACCGTATTTTGCCACTCACGGTCTGACAATACAAAAAAATTATCGTTGAAATTAGAGACTGCACCAGCAGGAAAGAACCCCATTGAGCGACCTTCTTTCAGATGAAACAATGTTGATTTCAGTCCGGATGCATTTTCGACGGTAGGGCCCGAACGGGGTGTGACAGGCTTAACTCCAACAAAATGGTCAGACATAGTGCCAACATTCATCAATATTGAGTTAACCATAAACTTGTAGTCAGGACGCCTGCGGGCAATAAGGTCAACCAGTATCAGCCCATCCAGTGCCCCAAAAGGATGATTGGACACAGTAATAAAAGAACCTTCCGCAAACCGATCAAGCACTTCCTCATTGTCAACAACATAACGGGTGCCAATAGCATCCAGCCAGGCAGAAGTAAAAGCAACACCCGACTTGTTGCACAGGCCGGAATAAATTTTGTTCAACCTTTCGATGGCTAACATCCTCAACGAGAAACGGGCAAACCAGAAGCCCAACTTTCCCTGAAACAAAGGGGACATCTTCGACAGATCAGATTCATCAATAATAACCCGTCGCATTATTTAGTCTTTATCTTCATTAATAGTATACCAAACGCAATCCAGCACAACTCCCGGATACGGGTAACCAGACTGACATAAATGCCAAGAGCCCCAACCGTACCGGCCACAGGTACAATTTTCAGCAGAGATAATGCACCCGAATAACCCACTTCACGAGGGCCAACCTGCATGGGAAAGAAGAAGAAAACATTGGCCAACAAAGTGGTTAATGCCACAGCTACGAAGGCATGCATATAGTTTATATCGATGCCAATGGCATGAATAATGAAATAAACCTCAAGGCAATTGACCATTCGACCTGCAAACTCGAGCAACAAAACCCGGTAAAAGGTAGTCCGCCGGTTGAGATAAAGATCTGAAATTTGCAAATCGATTTCCTGTAATTCAGACTCCTTACTGCGGTAAAATTCTGCCGTTTTCTTTTTAAAAAAAGGCAATTTTGTCACCAACTGAAATAATTTAATCAGCAATCCCTTTTTATAACCTTTAAAAAACAGGAATATCAGAACCGAGAAAAAGAGAAACACAACCACCAGTGCGACCGATAAAACGGGCGACACAGCCACAAAAAAAGCAATCATCAATATAGAGATGAGCCAGAAAAAGAAGTGAGCAGAGATGTGCAACATAGTGTAAAGCACCACGGATGAGGTGGCCTTTTTCCCACCCACCAGCCGTTTTAGCTCCATTGCGCGGTATGGCATTCCCCCCATCATGCCGGCCGGGGTGGAATAATTGAGTGCAAAACCCGAAATTGTGAGCTGCAACGATTTCAGGAAAGAGACCTTTCCCCGGTGATTATCATCCGAAATAATTAAATGAAAAGCCACTGCATTGATCAGGTAAACCACCAGCCAGATGCCGATAATGGGGAAAAACCACCAGCCTGTACGACTGACATTCTCTACAATCGTATCGAAGCCTATTCGCCAGACAATAAGCGACAACGCCAGTAAAGCAATAAAAAAGAAAACATCCTTTATACGCTTATTTCTCATCGTATTTTCCTTTTTGCAAAGACAAATTAAGCTGAGAAAGAATTCGTCTGTATGATATAATGCCCATTAACAGAGCCAGATTGAGCAACACAATTTCGAAAACGAAATAAAGCCAGGGGAAGCCCAACAACACAACAGCAAACAAAAACGGTGTCCGGCCGTTGAAAGCCAACGCGTGCATCCATTGTATGGCGCGGGAAGAAAGCTGTTTGAAGTCTGCCGTCATCGATTGCGGAATGGCCTCGTACCGTGAACTAACAGAACTACGAAGAACATTTACCTGAGGCAATAAATCCTCCTGCCCTTTGGTGTAAAACCGATAAAAGAATTGAAATAACTTCTCCCAAAACTCATTTTTCCAAGAGAGAAGCAGATATTTTTTCTGCAATGAAGCCGAGTCATCCAGCTCGCTTCCGGATTCTCCTTTTATAAAATAGAGATGAATATTTTTGAAATAATCGGCCATAGCTGCCTGACGTGAATGAGAATATCCGGACAATACCGCCAACAGAAAAATCCAGGCAGGCCACCCTTCATTCATCATTCTCAAACAGATAGAAATATAGGCCGTTGCAAACCACAAATCGCCGGCAAAGCCATCGAGAATGCGTCCAATTTTCGATTTAATACCGGTGAGACGCGCCAACTGACCATCCACACAATCGAGCGTATTGGCCAGAATAAGCAACAAGACGCCAATCAGATTGGTGTAAAGATCGGCATAATAGAAACGACTGCCTGCCGTCATACCCACAATAATTGAGACAATGGTAACCATATTTGGGGTGACAGAAGTATGCCTCAACACCAGCGCCATACGAAAAGCCACCGGACGGTAGAAATAACGGTCGAGAAAGTTTTCTATTTCGATAGCCTTTAAAGAGGATTCGAGAGTAATTTTTTTATTGGGTTCAGCATTCATTTTTCTCTGTGTTTCTAATCAAATTCAAGCGGCGCAAAGTTAAAGAATATTTAGTGGAAATAACACAGGTGAGCTGCTTATTTGTATGAATAACCGCCATCGGCTACCAAAATTTCGCCATTTATATAGGAATTATTGATCAGAAGCCAGTAAAAATCGGTCAACTCATCGGGTTCGCAAAAACGTCCGAGGGCAATTTTGCTGTTGATACTTGCTTTTATTTCGGCCGGTTTGGTCTTTTGCCATTCGGTATCGACAAAGCCGGGTGCAACGGCATTGACCCGAATGTTGTGAGGCGATAAAAATTTGACCATATTTTTTACCAGCGCGTGAACGGTTGACTTCGTAACACCATATACCAGCGAAACCGAATGCGGATGAATACCCATGAGCGAACCGGTGAAAACTACCGACGCCCCCGCATTGAAACGTGTCAGACATTTTTGCATAAAAAAAACAGGAAAATGCACATTGGCGTCGAACACATTTTTCCAGACAGCCATATCCATATCCCCAAAAGAGGTACGATCAGTCAGACCGGCGTTGAAAACCACCGCATCGAGGTACAAATCGAGTTCCATTAAATGGTTATAAATCGTATCAATAGAAGATAAATCGGAAATATCTGCCTGCATGAGCGCCACCTTTCCGTTGTATTTGCTCCGCAACAATCCGGCAGATGCATTTGCCGCCTGCAAATCAGACGAATAGGTAAGCACAACATCGAAGCCTTCGCGCAATACCCTTTCGGCCACAGCAAACCCAATACCTTTGGTACCACCGGTAATCAAAGCCAGTTTACCCATCCTTAATCCTCCTTTACACTCAGCGGTTTAGCCTTTCGCTCCTCGTGCAAATGAGCATTGTATGTTTCGTAAATCGATTTTTTAAGACCCGACGAAGATACCCCATTGCCATACGGAAAATAGAAAACATCGACCCCCAGATCCTGCAAATAGTCGTATTTGCCATACCAGTCATCCCCTACCACAAAAGCATCGATGTGCAATTTTTTCACTATTTCTGAATGATCCAGGGTGTGTTGAGGAATAACAATATCGGGGGCTTTGAGTGCTTCTATGATTTGAAGTCTCTCGGTAAAAGAAATGGCAGGTTTATCTTTGTAAGACATCACCAGTTCGTCTGTACTCACACCTACAATCAGCAAATCGCCAAGACTGCGGGCGTAATTTATCATTCTCAAATGATTGTAATGAAACATATCAAACGTGCCTGAGGTATAGACAACTGTTTTTTCTTTGAACATATTACTCTTATTTTTGGGGGTTGAGAGATGCATATAGATTTGCCTGAGGCATAATCCGGTTTAAATAGAACCGGTAAGCCTGACCACTGTGGTGGAACGAACCGGATCGTTGGTGATTATCGTCAATCGTTCGTTGAGAGCTGTACGCAAGCGGGTGGGTTGCAGGGTTACAGTAATCAAAACCGATTTTCCGGGGGCAACACTCATACGCTCAGCTTTTGCAGAGACGAAGGGTGCCGGCGATGACATTTTACGGATATGCAGTACAGATTTTCCTTTGTTGGTGAGCGAAAAAGACTCTGTTTTCTTCTCTCCGCTTTTAATTGCCCCAAAATCAAGAGAAGAAGCAGAAAGGTCGAGTACCGGCGCCTGCTCCCGCTGCTGAGGGGTGAGAGTCGAAAAATCCTCAAAGAGATTTGCACTGATTGTCAGCTTTTTATCGCTTGCAATTCGTTTTTCGTTATTCAGCAAAACAAAAATATCATCGGTGCGCACGCCCCAGTCTTTGATCGCACTGCCCTTATACGTCACAGTAACAGTTGCTTTTGAGAGGGGGGGCACAGGCTGCGGTGTAATGGTGACACCCAGGTGAGAAGGTATCCGATCGAAACGAACCAAAAGCGGTTCTGTTCCTTCATTATAGACATCAATCACATCCGTTTTCGTTCCTCTGTTTGATACATCATAAAACGGAAGATTAATGGTTTTGAGTTTCAATTTCCCAATGGAATAGGGATAAGAGTCAGCCTCCTTTGCAGCTTTTGCTGTCACTATACCCTTAATAACCAGGATAACATTGCCATTTTTTGAATTGCTCTTTACCGTAATCGTTTTTTCGAACTGATAAGGACGACCGGTAGCGTTGAAAGTAACCTTAATTGTCCCCGATTTGCCGGGTGCAATCGGACTACCTGTCCATTCGGGTGAAGTACAACCACACATCGGTTTGACATCATTAACGACCAAAGGCGCATCTCCTTTGTTTGTAAATGTGAATGTATGCGAAACAAACCCTTCCGACTCGGAAAAGGTACCAAAATCGTGTTCTGTTTCCTTAAACTCAATTATCGCGTTGCCCTGAGCAAACAAAGACACGGCCATCACCCACATGGTCAGCCACAAATAAAACTTTTTCATTGTCTGTATCTTTTAGTAATTTATAATTCATAATGCGTAATGCATAATTTCAAAAAGCAGATTCAGCTCTTTTACAGTAAAAGAGATATAACAAAACCTCTCTCCTCTGTTTTATTAGTATTTCAATATATAAAGAATAACTCTCAATAATTCACGCCGGAGCATATTCTTTCGCAGAAAAGGCGTAAATAAGAATCGACAAAAGTATAAAATTTGACACAAACAGAGGCATAAACCGCCGCTTTTTTCTCATTTCATCCCTATTACTCCTATTTATACAACGAGTTAATCATATCAAACCGTTTATCGGGATGACACTAATACGCTACCTCCGGAAGAATGCGCCGCAAACTGAGGCGCATAGAGGCATTGAATAGTGGCAGGCCCTCCGCTGTATCGCCCTTCCCGCGTTACCCAAACCGGATATTCAAGCACAAAGGTGCCTTTGGGAAGATGACCGATGAAGAACTGCGTCGAGGCATCTTTCGTCTCCTGATAATACGAGAATGACTCACCGTATTTGAAAGCTGAAATTTGCTCAACAGGCTCAAAACTGGCTGAACGCAGATCTTTCAGATGCACAAAATCGAGTGCCTGACTGTTTTTCACCACCAGACGAACAATCACCTTCTGCCCGACTGTCAGAGGCGATTTTTCGGTGATCGGTGCCAGCTTCTTCTGATTGTTCTCGGTCTGCTCTGTAAAAAGTGTCTTTTGCACAGACAAAAATCCGCCGTTCACCTCTTTTATATCGTCCATCTTCTGAAAATATTGGTGGTAAACAGCTCCCCACGCCAAACCGGATGAGGTTTTGTTGAAGGCTATCTTTCCGCCGGAAGCTACCAGATCGGCCGGTTGCACATCTGCTTTGTACTCAAACACGGGCGATGAGGGTTCGGTTTTTATCAACAGCTTTTCGCCGGCTTTGACTGCTATGTCCGGCTTTTCGGCCAGCAGATTATCGCCTCGGCGCAGCAGGGCATATACCGCATCCACCGTTTCGGGCAGGGTGCTCCATTGCTGCGTCTGCTTTTGCTTCAACAACCAGAGCTTCATCTGTTCGACCATGCGCGGCTCGCTACCATAGCTATCTATCGCTTCGAGAATGGCAGTGTGGGTACCGAGGGGCGTTCTGCCAAAACGATAATCTGCTTTGAGCGAAGGGAAAAAGAGCCCCGACTCAGGCTGCGAAACAGCAAACTCCCGGATTGAGCCGAGCACTTTGGCAGCCTGTGCAGTACTGTTGCGGTTGAGCATCCACTGCATAGTGAGCGCTTTTTCGTGCAGAGAGCAGGTCGGCCACTGCTTTTCGGCGATTGCTTCGTAGAAACGATAGGCCTCAACGGCGCCGTTTCTGACAGGTATCTGTTTGTAGCACGAACGAATGTATAACGTTTGTAACTCTTCAAAAGAGAGCACATCGAGCGACTGCCACTCCTTCCGGTACTTTTTGAGCTGAGCAAAAGATTCGGCTACCCGACCATCCAGATATTCAACAGCCTTACTGATCATCTCTGTCTGAGTGCCGGGTTTAATGGCCTGCATCTTTTGCAGACGAGCCATTTGCATCAATACAAAACGGGTGAGGCAATCACTCTCATTCATACCGGTAAACCAGGTAAAACCACCCGAAGGCAGCTGCAATTCAGCCATTTTTCGATAGGCATTTTGTGCAAACGACTCCGACTTTTGCACATCCAACAACTCGCTCAGGCGGCTGATCTGTTTCGTTTCGTTTCTCGCTTCATTTACCCAGGGGGTCTGATCGGTAAGTATAGATTTCAGTGCACCATTTTTGTCGAGGGGCGATTTGGATTGCTCTGCCACGGTGGTTGTTTGCGCAGCAGTTTTAAGATAACGGGTTACCTCCGGCTGCGTGCGGGCAATGTGCGCCGCCAGGGTATGCACATAGTATGAGGTGAGCCACGACACCAGATTTTCGGACTCCGGCTGCGCCACCACGGGCAATGCCTGCACGGCGTACCACGCCGGATTGGCCACCAGCTCCACCGATGTGCGGTAAGGTGTCTGTCCGGGCGATAGTTGCGGCAATTGTATTGTTTTCTGTTCGTGTGCATTCAGATAGACAGGTACAGCCTCTGTAACCAACTGTTTGTCGGACAACAGCGGCAACGCGCGCTCTTCGCCGTCGCTGAACTGAGGCGTTTCGGCCACAAAGCGACAACCGGCCACATCTTCTCCATCGGGCACATGAAACATCCACGACACGGTGCTATTACTATTGGCGGCTATCGAAAAAGGCCGTTGAGGCAACTTGTCGCCACCCAGCGGTTTTCCGGTAAAGAGGCTGAAAAACTCCACCCGCGCATTTCCGGCGAGCGGTTTTTCGGTGAGGTTAGAGACACGCGCCGAGATAATCACGCTATCTCCCTGCCGTACAAACCGGGGCATAAAAGGCTCTATCATTAGCTCTTTGCGGGCCACCACCCGCTCCTGAATGAGCGTATGCCGCAGATCTTTGGTGTGCACCCTGCCCACAAACTGCCATTCGGTCAGGTTTTCGGGCAACGTAAAGCGCAAAGAAACCGAGCCCTCTCTGTCGGTCTGCATCTGTGGAAAGAAGAAAGCTGTTTCGGTAAAATTCTCCCGCAGGGGCACAGGTTTGGATTCGGGGCCTGTCGGGGCTGCTGTTTCTTTTTTTTGCACACCATAGGCTACAAGAACGGGTGATGCGTCATCTGTTGTAATATCGCCCATTATTTTCGATTTAAAGCTCCTCACTCCCCGCACGTAGAAATCCCGGTGAAATACACCAAAACCAATGTTCAATGCCAGTCGGTCGTAACTAAATTCGCGCAGCTTATATTTTTTTTGTTGAAAATTTTGGTAACCATACGTGTCCGAAAATGAATTGCCCCTGTATATCCAGGGAACGATAGGTGTTGTTTTTATAGTTGGGAAATCAAACTGCGGTGTGTATTTTTTTATCCGGTCGAGCGAGAGGTCGTACATCTGCGCCATCAGCTCTGCTTTGAGGGGATAATTGGTATGATCGAGCAGAGTCAGTTTCCATTCCTCTTTTTGGCCGGGTATCAGCTTACTCCGGAAGGTATCCCACCGGTAGCTGATTTTCCGCTCCTGCTCAACCTGCGTGGCCTTTACGGTTTCGTTGAAAAATTTTCCTTTGCAAAAGAAAGAGAAATTTATGGAAATGGACTTCCCGTATTGCGACAGGAAGGGTACCACCACACGGCGCACATTGTTATTGATGTTCAACCATTTTCGGTCGACCAGAATTTTATCGTCGTACACCTCAAACAATACCCGGACATCGGCCGACGAGCCAAACAACACCACGGCAGGCTCTCCTACCCGGCATTCGGTCGTAGCATCGTATCGCCACAAATAGGTTGTTACGGGTGGTTTCTTATCGTAAAAATGGAATAGCGTAAATCTATCCTCCTCCCGCACGATTCTCCCCTGATCGTCTTTGCTCTCCAGCACCAGCAGATAGTGCCCCGACACGAGGGGCGACCATTTGTCGATGTTCACCGCTTTGCCGGCCTCAAACTCTCCGGTCAGAGCTGGTTTCTCTTCGCGAACGGCCTCCGACTGAATATCCAAATCAGCCAAAGACTGATCTTTGTAGCGGTAGAGCTTATAGGTTCCACGGGCGGCAACTGCTTTTCCGTCCAGATTTTTGGCAGAGATAATCAGTTCGGGCAGATGCTCACGGTCCACTTTGTCGGGCAATCCGCTCTTCAGCATCATGGAAATATCGCCTACGGAAATACAGCAACTCTCTTCCTGTGTTTCGCCGGTAGCATCGGTAATTGTTGCCTTTACCTGATAACTATATACAGTATAGGGGGAAATGCGGGAACCGGACTCTTCCTTCTGCGGAATAAACGGGATAGAAAACTCACCCTTTTCGTTGGTGGTCAAACGACCCGAAGATACAATCTTATCCGAAGAACGAAACCGCCAAAACAGCCAGTGAGGTTGGCGGGTGACCGTATATCTCACTTCGCGGCCACTCAACTTTACACCAGAGAAGGTCTCTGCCCTGCCGCTCACCACCACCCGGTCGCCGAAACGGTAGCTTTTCTCTTCACCGGCCAGGTCGATGCGAAACGAAGGCAGCTTGTACTCCGACACGGTAAACCACTCAGATGCACCATGCTCCCCGGTACGCAGGGCATACTCTCCGTTGAGCAGGTTGCGTGGCAGGGTAAAACTTCCGGCAGCTGAACCAAATGCGTTGGTTGTCAACTGTTTTGTTTCAATCACTTTGTCGTTCATCACCTCGTAGAGCATCACCTTTACCGGCTTATTTTCCATCACCTCCTCGCCCCGGTCGAGCGAACTGCGGTAGGCTATCAGCTTGAAGAATACCTCCTGACCGGGCCGGTAAACCGTCCTGTCGGTGAATAGCTCTTCGCGCACCATCTCCTTTTGCGGGGTATATGTACGTCCGATATAAGGCAGCGATCCTATTGGGGAATAGGTATCTCTGCCGGCCACCACCCGGTAATACAGATTGTTTTTATCTGTTTCGCAATCGGTAAGTCCATCGCTATTGACGGGCGTTATGCCGGTTTCGATAAAATCGTCTTTGATTGCTTTCAGCCAGATAATGCGGGCATCAGGCACAGGTTTACCGGTCTTAAAATCGGCCACAAAGAGAGAAAGCTTACCATTTGCAGAGCGACTGACAGATGCCACCCGACTTACCACAAACACCATTTGCGCCGTATCTCCCTTCGCATCATCCGAAATACCCTCAGCCTCCAGCAGATAGTCACCCGGCTGAAATTCAGGTATCAAAATGGTTGTATCCGACTCCTTGTACGGGGATTTCTCTAACTCAACTGCCTGAGTGGTCACAAGATTTTTATTGACGATCTTGCGTTTTTGCACATTCAAATTGCCATTGAGAGGGGTTTTCAACGAATAGAAACGCAATGTCACACTATTCACATTTTTGTAATTGAGCGTTATCCGCCCTTTCTCCGCGGGATAAAATTGTTGGGGGCCGTGCAAGCGCAAATGTGGACTTTTCAGTAGTGCGATTTTACGTTCTATTATACCAATTCTTTCGTAAGCCGGGTAGAGCCTGATCGCTCCGTTGCATACCGCAATTGCCTTTTCGTAGTCAGGCGACTCTTTTTCGGTATAAAAATCAGCCAACTCTTTATCCACCTCTACCGACAGGGGCAAATCGCGAAAACTCTTTAGCAATGCCAGCAGTGCAGCCTCTTTTGCACTTTCATTGTCATTCAAATCAGTCTGATAACCAATACGTGACAGCTCACCCATTAGCAACGCCTCGCGGTTGTTTTGGGCAGTGTTGACCGCCTTCAAATCATCAAACACCGACATGATATAAGCAAGCTGCTCTCTCTCTGACAGGTCGATAGCCCGGAAGGCCAGAAACGAAAAGAGCGACTGCCGAAAACGGGGCGAATCCGCTCCCCTCTCCAGCACGACTTCGTATTTTTCCGCCGGAATAAGCGACAATTCAGTGCGGTTTTGCAGCGATTGCTTCAGATGATTTTCGGCTACCGCCTTAAGCTTATCTGCACTCCACTGATCCATGTCGGGATTATTCTCCTGCACCAGCGGGGTGCGTTTGCCTATTTCGTAGCTGCGCGACTGCCGGTAACTGCCATACATTTCGCCCAGCACAGAGTGCAGCATGGCAGAAAACGCCACATCTTTCTTATAGCGATTCAGCAACGCCTCGCCTTCGGCAAACACGCTCTTTGCGCTGTCGGGCGATATGGCCAACCGGCTCTTTGCCTTATACATCCAGGCCTTCAGCAGCACCGGCATGTTTTGCTCTTTGGTAGCTTTTGCCATTATCTGCTCTGTCTCTTTCACTACCGAGGCAGGAAGACTCTCTTTCTCAAACTGTTCGATATTCTTCCAGTGGCGGGAATAGTCCTGTACACTTTGCGCAACAGCCATAAATCCCAACACGCATACCAACCAAATGCCACAAATTGCTGCTTTTTTCATATTTTATATCTGTTTTTCGCGTTGTGGCTCATACTGTCGCCCCGCCCCGATTTTTTATCTTTATAAACCATTTTCACGTCTGTTTAGTTTAAACGGGAAAAAGCTTTTTTTCTTTTATCGCCTATGTGAGAATTATTACAAATGACTGTGATTCAAATGGATATAAATACAAACAACATCCTATTTTATCTTTGACTAAAACCCCTTCCTTATAACCGTACACAAACAGGTGATAAATGACTGTTAATTATTTGGCTATTGACTGTTTTTTATATATAACAATTTTGCAATACAACAAAAACGTTATATATTTGTATTGAAATCATTAAGCTAATAAAAGGGAATGAATGAAGTGGAGTGAATTGAGAAGAAAGGCAATAAAAAATGGTTGGGTTTTATTGTGAAACGGAAAAGAGCACGATATATATGTACATTCTGAAAAGGATTTTCAGATTCAAATTTGCCGATACGACAAGGAAGAGGTAAAACATGGACTATATTGCAAACTAAAGAAACAGATAGGGTTTTAAGCGTACAAGGTAAAAAAACAACAAACGATAAAGACAAGAAAAATATTATGGGAACAACGACAGCACTTATCGAAAAAGGGAAAGATGGATTGTTCGGGATTTTCACACCCGATTTGGATCACACCATTATTGGAAGAGGCAAAACAGTATCCGACGCAAAGGCTGACTTCATGAACTCGGCAGAAGAGATGGTGACATCGTACACCGAAAGAGGTATGACAATTCCGGAAGAATTGATTAATCTCAGATTTGAATACAAATATGATTTAGCCTCATTATTCAATTATTACAAATGGATAAACGTGAGTAAATTTGCAGAGTTGGCTGGTATCAATTCCTCTCTGATGCGGCAATACAAATCGGGAGGCCAGTATATTTCAGAAAATCAGATGAGTAAAATTGAAACCGCTCTTCATAATGCAGGGCGAGAAATCGCAGAGATTCAATTGATTTGAGTTAAACTTATTTGTGAATCCATTGACAATCGAATCAAACTTGTTCCTGGTTCCATTTAAAACAGATTTCTCACTACGTTCTCCAATAACTGTACTAACGGAATCAAGAAAACAGATTTCTCACTACGTTCTCCAATAACTGTACCACCGGTATAAATAACAGATTTCTCACTACGTTCGAAATGACGGCACACCGCGGGAGAAAAAAGAGGGAAAAAGTGCGGCGAAGCCGCACTTTTTCCCTCCCCCTTAATAAGCGTAAAGCACGTCATTCCGAACGCAGTGAGGAATCTCATCCTTTATTGTGTACGTTATACTTATTCATTCAGTGAGGAATCTCATCCTTTATTGTGTACGTCATACTTATTCATTCAGTGAGGAATCTCATCCTTTATAGCGTACGTCATACTTATTCATTCAGTGAGAAATCCCACCCCACTACCGCTTCTTCCAAACCGACACCTCAACCAACAACTCCTCCCGCCGGCGAGACGATATCCGCCGGATAAGCGGCACATTCTCCACATCCCCCACGGGCAGAAAGTGTTTCTCCAATATAGCTTGTATTCCTTCGAATGAAGTGACCGGCTCGCCGTCGCGCTTGAATCCACCCGGACGGTTTTCCACCGCCGACCGCTCATCGTCCCACTCGTAGGAAGAGCTGAGCACCAGCACACCCTCCGGATTGAGCCTTTCCGCAATATTTTCGAGGAAAGCCACCGGGTTCACCAGCTCCTCCACCAGATTGGGGGCCACTATCAGGTCGTAGCCACTGTATATCGGTTTCATATTATCGGCATTGTCCTGCATAAAGAGAATCTTATCCCGACCCTCCTCCAGACCATAATCGGTGAGTAGCACATCGCGGTAAATCAACAGTTCGCCCTCGTCTATTATCTGATAGCGGATAAACCCGCGCTCCTGCATCGACACAGCCATGCGCACAAACCGGGCCGAGAAGTCGATTGCCGTTACCCGATCGGCCCACTGCGCCATTTCGAAAGCCAGCCGACCGGTGTTGCTGTTCAGGTCGAGCACACTCTTTCGTGGTCGCCCCTCCATACATTGCCGGGTAATGGAAGACAACCGTTGCAGCAGCTGCCCGCTGTTGTCTGCATATACACCCCAGTCGGCTTCGCAGGCCAGCGTCACCTCTTCGTCTGTTTCGTAGCCATCCTCGTGTATCACAGGCTCACACTCCGACTCTACCATTCGCAATCCGGCGTGTTGGTAAAAGTGACGGCGAAAGGCATACCGCGATTGCAGCGTAGCCTCGTTCCCGGTCGAAATCCATGAACCGCCCTTTATCAGGTTGTGCTTTCCGTCGAAGGTAGGGGTCGAAAAATCGTCATACATCGGATGCACCTTAAATCCGGCATAGCCCGTTATCGGTGTTTCGGTCCACTGCCACACATTGCCCAGCACATCGCAGAAGTCGCCAAAAGCGAACCGGTCCACCGGGCAGGGAGAAGCGTAATGTTCCAGATTGATGTTGCCCGGTGCCACCGTCCATGCCGGCTGATCGGGTACCCTGCACGCTTCGGTCAGTCGCACCCACTCCGCTTCGGTAGGCAATCTCAGTGGCTTGCCGCTCTTCTCTTTCCGGTAGTTGGCATAAGCCTTTGCCTCCAGATAATTGACCTCTACCGGCCAGTTCCACGGCATATCTATCTCTTCGGTCATCAATCGGAGGCGGTATCCTGTCGCCTCTTTGCGCCAAAACAGCGGCATCACCGCCTGCTTAAAACTTCTCCAGCTCCACCCCTCTTCTGTCCAGTAGTGCTCTGTTTCGTAACCATTCTCCTCCACAAAAGCGCGGTATTCTCCGTTCGACACCAGGTATTTCGAAGCACGAAAATCGCACACCCTCTCCCGGTACTCTCCATATTCGTTGTCCCAGCCATAGAGCGGCGAGTCGGCGCGTTTTCCCATCGTCACCTCACCGCCGGACACCGGCAGCAGTTCATTCTCCGGCGCATCGCCCCGGCTGTCGCACAGGATACCAAACACTCCGCTGCGCACCTCTTCGAGCGGCAGCTGACGAATCAGCACCGACGATGTTTCGAGGTGAATACGCTCATGCTCAATCCCCATCATCACCAGCCAGAAGGGACTCTCCCACCCGATGGGCAACGTCAGGGGCATTTCGCCAATGAGCTTCACCACCAGCGCCTTCACCTCATTGCGGTAGGCCCGCACAGCCTCCACAGCCGGCCAGTCGTAGTGCCGGTTGTTCAGGTCGTCCCAGCTCATCTCGTCCACCCCGATGGCAAAGAGTGACTCGAATACCGGATTTACCCGCGTATGTATAATTTTTGCCAGATAGAGTTTATTCACAAAAAAGGCCGCCGTGTGCCCCAGGTAAAAGAGCAGGATATGGCGCAACGGATCTCCCCGCATATAAAAGGTATCGTCACTCTTCAGCACCGAATACAACTTCTCGTCCACCTCCCA
>CAZHNZ010000003.1:0-58908 GCA_964534355.1 uncultured Parabacteroides sp. | reverse complement strand
AAATTAACCACCATCGAAATGATTTATCCCGAAGATTATATTTACGAAGAAAACAAAGAGCAACAAAACTGGCAACTAAAAGATGACACGCTGCGGGTGTGCGGATACCTGTGCAGCAAAGCAACCATAAACCGTGGCGGTTTACAATGGACGGCCTGGTACACGCCGGAAATCGCCATCAGCGATGGCCCCTGGAAGCTCTACGGACTGCCGGGACTAATTCTAAAAGCAGTTGATTCTACCGCCACACATCTTTTCGAAGCAACAACAATACGCAAAGCTACTCTACCCATAACAATGGAAAAGAGCAACCTTATGATAAAAGTAAACAAGGAGAAGTTTATAAAGGAGAAATTAAGTTTCGAAAAAAGCTCATTTAGAGAAATACCGATACGACAAATCAAACGGTTTGAAATAGCAGGAAAAATAGGAGAAGCTGGAGTAAGAATAGTAAATGGGAAACGAAGCCCTTCGAACAAGAAAACAGAGTATTGCCCTCTGGAACTGAAGTAAAATTATCAACACACAAATAGACCACCATGAAAAAACATATCATTCTATCCCTACTCATCCTGTCGGCAGCCATAAGCCGCGCACAAATTATTAAAGGAAAAGTACTAGACAATACAACCCACAAGGGAGTGCCCGCCGCATATATCTACTTCAACGGCACCATGGCCGTGGCGCTGAGCGATGTGGATGGAAATTTCGAGCTTAACATCTCTAAGTACAGAGATATGCCACTATCTATTAGCGCAATAGGTTACCAATCTATCACTCTCGCAAACCCGGCCAAAGAGAATTCATTGACTGTATTGCTGACTCCAAAAACCTACGGACTGAAGGAAATAAAAGTAGTGGCCAAAGCTAAAAAATCAAATAGAGCCAAATATCTAAAATTGTTCAAACAAGAATTTCTGGGGCTAAACTACGAGCAACGAAACTGCATCATTGAAAATGAAGAAGATATTACATTTACCGAAGAACCTGAAAACAAAGAGTATGTTGCGTTTACCAAAAATTCAGATAAAAACAGATTGGTGGCCAGGGCAAAAAAACCTATTCAGATTATCAACAAGAAGTTGGGCTACAAAATCACCTTCTATCTGGATGTTTTCAGTCACAACCACAATACCAAAGAGACAGTCTGTGGTGGCAACTTCCTGTTTACAGACCTGGCACTGACAGATAGCACCCTGAAACCGGAATACGACTATGAGCGATATGCGACTTTCGTAGGTTCAAGATTACAGTTTTTCAGGTCGCTGTGGTGCAACAGCCTGAGTACAACCAGATTCTATCTACTCAATGCAAAAAAGGAGCTACTGAATCCCAAAGATGTGGTCATTGAAGAAGATAGCATGAAATACCTCTATCATACCGGCAATATATATGTAAGGTTTTGTTCGCTGCTCGGAAAATCCATCGACAGCAAAATCAGCTTTTCAGGAAAACGGGTCTATTTCAACTCCAATGGATATTTTGATGGAAGGGAGCTCCTTTGGGATGGATTTATGGGAAATCAAAGAATGGCAGATTTTTTACCATACGACTACAAACCCATTATGGTTGGACTAGACCTAAACAGACCCAGAAAGCCGTGACAACAACAGAACATTCCCCAACGGGGATTGAATAAAAGATAAGTCCCAAAACAAACGAAACACAAATAATCACACATCAAACCAACATGAAAACAAAGTCAATCATTCGCTCATCAATTGTTGCTCTTTTGCTGCTCCTTGCAGCGCAACCGATGGCCGGGCAAGAGTCATTCAAACCAGACCCTAAAACCACAACATTTATAGACAATGCGGCCATAGAATGCATCTACAAATACACCATAAATGCACCACTCAAAGACAGCCTGAATAAGAAAATGGAGGAAACTCACCTAACTCTACTCCAAATGAATGGGTCTGTATCGAAATTCTGGGACTGGCATGCATACATACGCGACAGCATTATGTTTACCTGTTCTCCTGACCAGGTAATCACAGCGCACAAAAAAAGGCTATCGCAAAAACACCTGCCTACTAATTCAATTTACGTGCCTGTGGTACTAAAAAACTACCCGAATGGAGAAATAACCAATCAGGATGAAATCTACCCCGCCGATTATATTTATACGGAAAGCAAAACCAACCGGAACTGGAAACTAAAAGATGACACCCTGACTGTATGCGGATACCTGTGCTACAAAGCCGTTACTTCATTCGGAGGCAGGGAGTGGACAGCCTGGTATGCTCCCGAGATAACACTGAGCGATGGCCCATGGAAACTATATGGATTGCCCGGACTAATACTGAAAGCTCAGGACTCAACGGGCACTCACACTTTTGAAGCAATCGGTCTTAAAAAATCGAACGATCCCATTTACGCTACAACAAACGCCTTTCAAATAAGAATAACCAAAGATGTATTCTTTCGCAACAAAACCAAGTCCGAAAAAAATCCGGCAATTGAGGTGCATCCTTCACAGCTAAGAACTTACTCTGTGGAAAATGGAGACGGTGGAGAAAAAAAAGTAACAATTAATGGCAAACGCAATCCGATGAATCGCAAAACGGTCTATTGCCCGCTGGAACTGGAGAAATAAATAACAAACATAAAATCACACATCAAACCAACATGAAATCAAAATCAATCTTTCGCTCAGCAACTGTAGCCCTTTTGCTGCTGCTTACTGCGCAACCGATATTAGGACAAACATCCTTTAAAATCGACCCTAAAAAAACGACATTTATTGACAATGCAGTGATGGAATGCATATATAAACACACCGTAAATGCACCACTGAAAAACAATAAAAAACAAACTGCAAAGGAAGTAAGCACAACAATTCTGCAGGCGAACACCAGATTTTCAAAATTCTGGGACTGGCATGCCTACAAAATTGACAGCGTTAACTATTCGTATTCCGAAGCAGAACTACAAACGCCACGGGTAAAAAATGCGATTGAATTGTACAGAGGTGTAAAATATTTTTTTATCCCGGAGATAATCAAGAATTTTCCGGAAGGAAAAATGACCGTTGCAGACGAAATCATTCCTGTAGATTACGTTTACGAAGAAAAGAAAACGAACCGCGAATGGGTTCTGAAAGAGGACACAATGACCGTATGCGGATATCTTTGCAACAAGGCGGTAACATCATTTGGCGGGAAAGAATGGACCGCCTGGTACACACCCGAAATAGCCATAAGCGACGGTCCCTGGAAACTTTATGGACTGCCCGGACTAATTCTGAAAGCCAAAGACTCTACAGACACACATCTTTTCGAAGCAGTTAATATCCGGAAATCCGGTACGCCAATCTACGCCAAAAAGAATAGTTCTCAAATTAAAATCAAAAAAAATGCATTCCTCAAAAACAAAAACAGTTCGGATCAAAGATCAAGCTATTATAACACCGGAACGCACGAGGTTGAGGTAGGTAAAGGAGGCGCAATGTTTTATGACGGCAAAAGAGACCAAAGTTTTAATGGCACAAAATATTGCCCGCTGGAACTGGAGTAACCCGCCCAACATCCACTTCATCCCACTATTTTAATCCAATTAAACTCCATTTAAATGGCAATAAACTCATATCACAGAATCCTGTTTCTGTTCATCTTCCTGTTTTTCGGCAGCACACTGTTTGCCCAAAAGACCGAAATCAGCGGCATAGTAAAAGACAGTCTCACCCAACGGCCCATTGAGGGAGTGGTGGTAAATGCTCTGGATGGCAACCGGATACTGGCCTTTGGCATCACCAACAAAACAGGAGATTACAAACTGTCGTTTCAAAACCCGGCACAGCGCCTGACTGTCTCGTTTCAGCATATCGCATATCACACAAAAAAGCAGACAGGCCCCAACAAATCGCAGCAATTGAATGCCGGACTCAAATCCAAAACCGTCAGTCTGCGCGAGGTGCGGGTGAAAGCTCCGGATGTGGTGGTAAAAAAAGACACCATTTCGTTCAATGTCTCCTCCTTCAAAACGGCTGCCGACCAATCCATCGAGGATGTAATCAAAAAACTACCGGGCGTGAAGGTAAACGACAACGGCAGCATAGCCTATCAGGGCAAAGCCATCAGCCAGTTAAGCATCGAAGGGCTGAATATGCTGGGCGGAAAATATACCCTGGCCACCAAAAACGTGCAACACAAAGATGTCAGCCAGGTAGAGGTAATCGAAAACTTCCAGCCCATCAAGCAACTACAGGGCAAAGAGCCCAGCGAGGAGGTGGCCATGAATCTGAAACTGACCGAAAAGGCAAAAATGCGCCTGTTGGGTACTGCGCAGCTTGGGGCGGGCATTCGCGACAAAGAGCTGCTCTACCACGGCGCATTGACGGGAATGACTTTCCGAAAAAAGAGCCAGTTTCTCGGTGTAATCAAAAACAACAACTTCGGCCCCCAGCTGGAAAATGAGGTACAAGATCAGTTCGGCGAATACTACAGCTACAATATTGCCGATGCGGCGATAAACGAAAATGTAACCTCATTCCCACCGGTCGCCTACAACCGTTCCCACCGGAAATGCGACCTGATGGGTACACTCAACACCATTGTAAAATTTTCGGAAAGTGATGAGGTGCGCGTCAATACCGATTACATCAACCGCCGCGACAGTTTCCGGTACGATAATAGCAGCAGCTATTATCTGGGCGGCTCCAATACGGTTATCAACGAAGCGCAAACATCAGAATTTCATCGAAACTCACTGAGAGCCAATGTGCGCTACCAGCACAACAGCCCAAGGGGATATTTCACCAACCTGACCACCTTCGAGGCCAGAAACATGGACAATCAGTTCGATCTGGTCTCCAACGGTAATCCGATCGGACAGGGTGTAAACTCTCAGTTAGCCGGCTTTCTGAACCGGCTGAACGGATTCATAAAAAGGGGGAAAAAGCAATACAGTTTCAACGCAGGCGTCTCCTACAGCGACATGCCCGAAAACCGACTGTCGTTTACCAATGTGCCGGGCACTTCGGGCGAATTCAGCCAGACAGGTACGGGGAAAACATTTTCGGGTGGTAGCGGCACCTCTTTCGGATACGAGTTGGGCAGATACTCCCGGTTAAATATCGGAGCTAATATAGGGGTGATCTACGACAAGGTGCTTACACGGTTGCTGCAAAACGACAGCGCGATAATCAATCAGAACGACGGATACAAGATAACCACATCGGTATCGCCATCCTACGACCTGATAGCGCCGGACAAGCGACATTACAAACTGAGCATAAGCATGCCGGTGAATTTCTTTAATATCAGTTACAGAAACCGAATCAACCGCGATGCAGACTTCTCCCTCAACAGCCCCTTCTTCAATCCTCACATAAGTGGTTTTTATCAGTTCTCACCTTATGTGAAAGGCTCTTTCAACAGCGGCATAGGCAACAGCGTGGGCGATATCACCAGCTTTCTGATCAATCCCATTCAATCGTCGTACAAACAGAGATCGTCGCGGTCGGGCATTCTGGCAAAAACGCAATCTTTTTCATCGGGGTTAAGCGTCGAGTACAAAAATCCGCTGAGTCTGTTTTTTGCCAACGGGTCGGTCTCGTACCGCAACAGCCGGAATAATATACTGAACAGCAAGTCGATATCTGCTGGTGGTGGCAATGTCGGCATCAGCACCTCGGGCGTGGCCGACAAAAACATATCCGAAGGCTACTCCGTATCGGGCAGTATAGACAAAGATGTTCGTTCCATTCGCACCACCTTCACGTTGGGGTCGGGCTACAGCATCTCCACAAGCCAGCAATTGCGACAGGGTGTAAAGACTGAGATAACAGGAAATTCATTCTCCATCTCTCCGTCGTTGCGCACCCGCATTATCGAACGGGTGGAACTCAACTACGATATGAGCTACAGTCAAAGTACCCAGAAATCGACCAGCTCCTCCTCCACCTACCACTCGCAGTCGCACGGTATGTCGGTAAACTACAATCCGATTGATCCGGTTGTGATTTACAGCTCTGTGAGCTTTGCCCGTCGGGAGTTGACACCAAAACTCTACAAAAACACACAGTTTTTCGACGCCGGCATCCGCTACAAGTACAAAAAAGCCGAAGTAGAAATGAAGTTCAACAACCTGCTGAACACCCGTGCATACAGCTACACCGTGTTCTACGACCTGGATCGCTTCACCTACAACTACTACCTCAACCCGCGGGAGGTGGTGCTGATGGTTAAGTTTAGTTTGTGATATGGGACAAAGGGATGGAAAGGAAAATGATCAATAAATGAGATAAATCGGCTATTCATTTTTCACAAACCAAACAGATCCAATTTCCACCTCCTGCACTCTCGAAATCCACGTATCATCAATGGTATTGGAGGTTGTATCCAAATGACAAAACCAGAATACCGGTAGTAATTGATTATTATCAGTATATCTGGCTTAATAATCAGACAAACAGACCTCCGAACCATTGAAAAACAGTCTAATAATACCATTTTAAGAAAAAAAAGAGCAGAAAAATGGTTTGTTTTCTGAAAAATCATTACTTTTGCACCATCAAACTATTGAAATTGAAAGCAGTTATGAATATTTTCGGTTTTGCATATTACTTCTTTTTTTACTTTTACTTTAGCAGACAGTAAGAGCGGGAATTGATATGCAATGTAGTTAACCGAAAACTAACAGAAAAATATAAATCAAATCCCGCTGAAAAGGCGGGATTTTTTTTTACCCATACAGAACAACCGATAATGAAAAAAGTAGCTATACAAGGAATCGCAGGTTCGTACCACGAAGTGGCAGCCCGCTCTTATTTCAAAGATGAAGAGATTGAGATAATCCCCTGCAAAACGTTCAAGGAGGTATTTGCAAATCTAAAGAAAGACCACACTGTTTTTGCAGCTGTGGCTATCGAAAATACCATTGCCGGTAGTCTTTTGCCCAACTACGATTTGCTGCGCGAAAGCGAAACGAGCATTATCGGAGAATACAAACTGCACATTACACACAGTCTGGCGGCTCTGCCGGGAACAAAGCTGGAGGATTTGGTGGAGATTAACTCTCACCCGATTGCGCTGATGCAGTGTGGCGATTTTCTGGATTCGCTACCCAATGTAAAGGTGGTGGAAAAAGAGGATACAGCCTTGAGTGCCAAGGTGATTGCCGATAAGAAATTGGAGGGGTACGCCGCTATTTGCAGCAAACATGCCGCTCATATATACGGTCTGGAAGTTTTGGCTCAGGGTGTTGAAACCAACAAACGAAACTTTACCCGTTTTCTGATGTTGGCCGACCGCTGGATGGCCGACGAAATAAACAAAGGTCAAACACCCAACAAATCGTCGGTCGTGTTTGCCCTGCCGCATACCGAAGGCAGCCTGTCTCAGGTACTTTCTATCCTTTCGTTCTACGGGGTGAACCTGACTAAAATACAGTCGTTGCCCATCATCGGTCGTGAGTGGGAGTATCAGTTTTACATCGATCTCTCTTTTGCCGACTTTATCCGCTATCGTCAGTCGCTCGACGCACTTCGTCCGCTGACCAAAGATTTTAAAATCCTGGGCGAATATGTGAGTTTCGAAACCATCGAAGAGCTGAAAGACTGAGGCTGTTTTTTTAGAATGAAATAAGTATAAGATAAATAATCCGGACAAATATATGAATGCAAAAACCATACAACCTGCCAACAGACTGAGTCAGGTAAACGAATACTACTTTTCGCGCAAGCTGAAAGAGATTGCCGGGATGAATGCGCAGGGCAAAAATGTAATCAGCCTGGGCGTGGGCAGCCCCGACCTGCCACCGTCGAGTGCCACCATCGAAACATTGTGCCAAAAAGCGCACAAACCCGAGGCTCACGGTTATCAGCCCTATGTCGGTATTCCCGATTTGCGCAAAGGCTTTGCTGCATGGTACAGCAAATGGTATGGTGTAACCTTGAACCCGGACAACGAAATTCAACCCCTGATTGGTTCGAAAGAGGGTATTCTGCACATTTCTCTGGCATTTCTTAACCCCGGCGACGCGGTGCTGGTGCCAAACCCCGGATACCCTACCTATAAGTCGGTGAGCCAATTAGCCGAAGCGAAGATAATTAACTACGATCTGGATGAAAGTAAAAACTGGGAGCCTGACTTTGAGGCTCTTGAGCAGATGGACCTGAGCAACGTGAAGCTGATGTGGGTGAACTACCCCAACATGCCAACCGGTGCCAATGCAACCGTTGAGTTGTTCGAAAAGCTGGTGGCTTTCGGAAAAAAACACAGCATCGTTATTTGCAACGACAACCCATACAGCTTTGTGCTGAACGACAAACCGCTCTCGATATTGAGCATTGAGGGTGCCAAAGATATTTGTATCGAACTCAATTCGATGAGTAAATCGCACAACATGCCGGGCTGGCGCGTAGGGCTTTTGGCCTCAAATGCTCAGTTTGTGGAGTGGGTGCTGAAGGTGAAAAGCAACATCGACTCGGGTATGTTCCGTCCGCTGCAACTGGCTGCCGTTGAGGCTCTTAAAAATCCGGTTGAATGGCACGAAAGCATGAATAAGGTTTATCGCAAACGCCGCAAACTGGCCGGCGAAATCATGGATGCTATGGGCTGCATCTACGACCCCAATCAGGTGGGACTGTTTTTGTGGGGGAAAATTCCCGCGCAGTGGAAAAACGGAGAAGATCTGTCTGATAAGGTGTTGTACGAAAGCAACGTGTTCATTACACCGGGATTTATTTTCGGCAGCAAAGGCGATCAATATGTGAGACTGTCGCTCTGTGCACCCGAAGAGAAGCTGGCCGAAGCGCTGGAGCGCATCCGGGCAATTCTGAAGTAAATAATTTATCAGAAATAAATAAACAACAAATAATATGGACTTAAAACCAATTTCACTCAAAGGACTCGACAACAAACGTCCTATGGTAATAGCAGGGCCGTGTAGTGCCGAAACAGAAGAACAGGTACTGGAGACAGCTCACCAACTGGCCGCACAGGGCGTAAAAATATTCCGCGCAGGTATCTGGAAACCGCGCACCAAACCCGGTGGGTTCGAAGGTGTGGGCAGCGAAGGTCTGGCCTGGCTTCAGCGTGTAAGAGAGGAGACCGGTATGTATATCGCTACCGAAGTCGCTACAGAGCGTCACGTATTCGAAGCTTTGAAATATGGCGTTGACCTCATCTGGATTGGCGCACGTACCACTGCCAACCCGTTTGCTGTTCAGGAGATTGCCGACGCTTTGCGTGGTTCAAACATTCCGGTATTGATTAAAAATCCGGTAAATCCCGATCTCGATTTATGGATTGGAGCTTTCGAGCGTATCTACAACGCTGGTATTCGCAGCATTGGTGCTATTCACCGCGGGTTCAGCTCATTCGACAAAAAGATCTACCGCAATCAACCACAATGGCATATTCCTATCGAACTGAAACGTCGTATTCCGGCTATGCCAATCTTCTGCGACCCGAGCCACATCGGAGGCAAACGCGAATTTATCGCACCCCTCAGCCAACAGGCGATGGACCTCAACTTCGAGGGCTTGATTATCGAATCGCACTGCAACCCCGACTGCGCATGGAGTGACAAAGATCAACAGGTAACGCCGGAAGTGTTGTCTGAAATTATCAACGGACTGGTAATCCGCGATACAACACAAACTACGGAAGACTTGTCAGACCTCCGTCGTCAGATTGACCAGCTGGACAACGACCTGATGGAGCTGCTGGCCAAACGGATGCGCATTTCGCAGGAGATCGGTCAGTTTAAGAAAGAGCACGGTATCACTGTGTTGCAAACCGGTCGTTACGACGAAATTCTGACAAAACGCATCACTCAGGCCGAAGGGTTGGGTATGAGTGCAGAATTTATGAAGGTAGTTCTCGAAGCTATTCACGAGGAGTCTATCCGTCAGCAGATGATTGTTTTGAATAAAAAATAATTAATCCATTCAATACATGCAAAGGCACTGAACAGCAATCGGATAGATAATCATTCGCTACTGTTTTGCGCCTTTGTTTTTTTAATATAAATCAACTATGAAAATATTGATTCTCGGCGCCGGGAAGATGGGTACTTTTATGACCGACGCACTTAGTTTTCAGCACGATGTAGCGCTTTTCGATACCGACCCCAAACGCCTTCGGTTTGTATTTAATACCCTGCGTATGACAGAGTTGGAGGAGATTCGCGAATTCGAGCCCGATATCGTGATTAATGCGGTTACGATTAAATACACCATTCCGGCATTCGAAATGGTCCTGCCTTACCTCACCCCACGCTGTATTTTGTCAGATATTGCTTCTGTGAAAACGGGATTGCCGGAGTTTTACGAAGCCGCGGGGCATCCGTTTGTATCGACTCACCCGATGTTTGGACCCACCTTTGCCAGCCTGAGCGATCTGTCGAAAGAGAATGCCATCATTATTTCAGAGTCGGACCATTTGGGTAAAACTTTCTTCCGCGATTTCTACCGCTCACTGCATCTGAATATCTTCGAATACAGCTTCAACGAGCACGACGAAACCATTGCCTACTCGCTCTCTATACCGTTTGCTTCTACACTTGTTTTCGCATCGGTTATGAAGCATCAGGAAGCGCCGGGTACAACGTTCAAGAAACACATGGCCATTGCCCGCGGATTGCTGTCGGAAGATGACTATCTGCTGCGCGAAATATTGTTTAACCCATACACCACCGGACAGTTGGCCGCAATCCGAAAGGAGCTGGCAGAACTCATTACCATTATCGACAGCAAGGACAACGATGCGATGCAGCAGTTTTTGGTTAAAGTGCGCAAAAATATCGATTAATTTATATACATTTGCCCACTAATTAATTCCCAAATTAAACTGATGATATGAAAAAAGCATTTTCAATTCGTGAATCTCTTTCCGGCTCGTGGAAACTGATTAAAAATGAGTATCTGTTTCTGATAGATGGTGTGTTTATTGTTTATATTCTGGCGTTGTTTCTTCAATCTTTGTTTATCAAAGGTGGGCTGGGGTCGTTGATACAAATAACATTAGGCGTAATCTTTGCACTTGGAATGACAAAAATAACCCTGCAAATAGCCGATGGAGAGGAGCCGGGTCTGGAATCTTTTACCGGACAAATGTCTAAGTTTTTTAAAATGGTAGGTGCTAATATTCTGGTTTCGTTACCGATGATTGTGCCTGTAGTTTTATTTGTAATCGGTTTTTTGCCCAAATACATAACTTTGCCGGGCATAGCCAATAACCCTGATTACAAAGATTTGGCCAAACTGGCCGAAGTTCCGGTAATTATGAACAATACAAATCTCTTTTTGATCGCCGGTTTGTTGCTGTTCATCCCTGCTTTTTATCTTTCTGTGCGTTGGATGTTCTATCCATATCTGATTGTGGATAAAGGTCTTGGGACTATAGAAAGTATGAAAAAGAGCATGGAGCTTACGCGCGGCCATGTAGGACACTTACTTTTGTTGATTTTGTCCACAATTGCGATTGTAATCTTGGGGTTTGCTGCGTTTCTGATAGGTCTGTTTGTCTCTATTCCCCTTATTTATATGATGCAGACATTGATCTACCGTAAATTAGAAAAGGCAAACAGTAAAGCGGATGCCGGATTTGAAGAGATAACACTAAGTTAAGAAAATCTGAATAGTATAAAACACAAAAAAGCCGCCTCTGTATATTGAGGCGGCTTTTGTTTTTTGGCTGCGAAAGCAAATGCTTACTTTCTGATGCCCAGTTCTTTGATGATAGCGCGGTATCTTGCGATTTCGCGGTCTTTTAAATAATCGAGTAAACGACGACGTTTACCTACCAACATTTTCAGAGCGCGCTCTGTGCTATAATCTTTGTGATTTGCCTTCAAATGTGAAGTCAAATGAGAGATGCGGTAGGAAAATAATGCTATCTGCGCTTCAGGTGAGCCAGTATCAGTATTAGACTTTCCGTATTTCTCAAAGATCTCTTCTTTTTTCTCTGCACTTAAGTACATGTTTCTTTGATTTATATAGTTAAACAAATTGAGGGTGCAAAGATAAATGTTTCTTTTTGATTTACAATGGGTTTTGAAAAAATATTTCCAAAGCAGATCATTGATCAGTGAAGTTCAAAAAAGCAGACGCGAGCAGAGCCGAAGCTTAAAAGAGCAAACTTCGCCCCTCTTTTTAACTCAATTTAGACTGTTTGCGACTGACATACAGCCAATTTGTAATTTATTTGTCGTACCTTTGCGCCATAATTTATAAAAAGTGGAGTGATCCACATATTCAATAGGTATGCAAAAGATTAGGAATATTGCGATAATCGCACACGTTGACCACGGTAAAACAACGTTAGTAGATAAGATGTTATTGGCGGGTCAGCTTTTCCGCGAAAACCAAACTTCGGGTGATTTGATTCTGGACAACAATGATTTGGAACGCGAACGCGGAATCACTATTTTGTCGAAAAATGTCTCGATAACCTACAAAGATTACAAAATCAACATTATAGATACCCCGGGCCACGCCGACTTCGGTGGTGAAGTAGAGCGCGTACTGAACATGGCCGATGGCTGTTTGCTTCTGGTGGATGCCTTCGAAGGCCCGATGCCTCAAACCCGCTTCGTGCTTCAAAAGGCGTTGAATCTGGGGTTGAAACCCATCGTAGTGGTCAACAAAGTGGACAAACCCAACTGCCGCCCCAACGAGGTGCACGAAATGGTTTTCGACCTGATGTACAACCTCGACGCCACAGAAGAGCAGCTGGATTTCCATACCGTATATGGCTCTGCCAAAAACAACTGGATGGGTGCAGACTGGAACAAACAGGAAGATGATATTACCTATCTGTTGGAATCAATCGTCGAACACATTCCCGCACCGCTTCACCGCGAAGGAACTCCGCAAATGCTGATTACCTCTCTCGACTACTCGAATTATGTGGGTCGTATCGCCATTGGTCGCGTACACCGCGGCGAATTGCGCGAGAATCAGGATGTTATGCTTTGCAAAAAGGATGGCTCATTCGTAAAATCACGTATCAAAGAACTACATATATTCGAAGGCCTTGGACGCGCCAAAGTAAAATCAGTTATGTCGGGCGACATCTGTGCACTGGTGGGCATTGAGGGTTTCGAAATCGGAGATTCTATCGCCGATTTTCTGGAGCCGGAAGCGCTGGATCCGATTGCTATTGACGAGCCCACAATGTCGATGGTATTTACGATAAATGACTCTCCTTTCTTTGGAAAAGAGGGAAAAATGGTAACATCTCGTCATATCCACGATCGTTTGATGAAGGAGCTGGACAAAAACCTGGCTCTTCGCGTGGAGAAATCGCCGGAGGCAGACTGCTGGACTGTATTTGGCCGCGGTGTGCTACACCTTTCTGTATTGATAGAAACAATGCGTCGCGAAGGTTACGAATTGCAGGTGGGTCAGCCACAGGTAATTGTAAAAGAGATAAACGGCAAGAAGTGCGAACCTATCGAACAACTGACCATTAACCTGCCGGAAGAGTCGTGCAGCAAGGTAATCGATGTGGTAACGCGCCGCAAAGGTGAACTGCTGATGATGGACACCAAAAACGAACGTGTAAATATCGAATTCAACATACCTTCACGCGGAATTATCGGATTGAGAAACACCGTATTGACTCTGTCTGCCGGTGAAGCAATTATGGCACACCGCTACCTCGAATACCAACCGTGGAAGGGAGATATCGAACGTCGCCTCAACGGTGCAATTATCTCGATGGATGCCGGTAACGCATTCGCTTATTCGATTGATAAATTGCAGGATCGCGGTAAGTTCTTTATCGATCCGCAGGACGATGTATATGCAGGACAGGTAGTGGGCGAACACTCGAAAGAGGGTGATTTGGTAGTAAACGTGACCAAGTCGAAAAAGCTGACCAACATGCGTGCATCAGGTTCGGATGATAAAGTGAGAATCATTCCCGCAATTAAATTTTCGCTCGAAGAGGCTCTGGAATACATCCGCGAAGATGAATACGTAGAGCTGACACCGAAGAGCATCCGTCTGCGCAAAATTTTGCTGGACGAGAACGACCGCAAACGGTTGTCGAAAAAATAGACCCCTTTCCTTTTTTCATAATGACGCGGAAATACAGACCTTAGTTTGTGTTTCCGCTTTTTTTTGCGGGAATATTCAGGTTGAAATGGGGGCTGTGTGGGTTTATTGAATGGGACTCTGCCCCATATGATGCATGCAGATGTTACGAAATTATAAACATAATCCTTCAATTATAATTGGAACTTTTCCTCAAAACACGAGATCCGTCTGTTATAATTGAAGGATTTCGTATTTATTTGAAATAAATCCATTATAACCTGAGATTTTACAGAGATTGGAAGAGGAGATATGTAGTTCGTATCAAACAAAAATCAGTTTTTATCCGAAAGTTTAGTTTATAAACTACATAAATAGAGAATAAATAGTAAGAGTGGGGTTCATAATGATGAGAAAGCAGATCGTATCTCGTCCGATGCATTCTTAATAACCGCAAGAACCTGATCTTTATAGAGTTGTTGTAGGGTTCCGGATAAACAGAATAACGTTCTTTTTGATCTCTGAAATACTTGCCGCTGCCGCAAAACATGATATTTCCCTTCGCATCTTTTTTATAAATGCCTGATTTGGGATGTTCAACAACTTTTGTATCCATCTGTATTTCTTTTATTTAAATGCAAAGTTAATCATTTCCTGAAATAATTCTGCATTATTATCTGAGAAATACAAAACCTGGTATTCGACAGATAATAGGAATTCAGATTTGCACGAATTAAGCGAATAAAAAACGATATAAGGGACGGATTAATTAGGGATTGTGCTTGCTGCGAGTACAGGTGGCCGGATGTAACGGTGATGGATTCCGATCCAGACAAGTAGGCGACAATATAAGCAGAGTAACTTCTGCACAAAAAGAAAAAGAGACGAAATCAGTGTGATTCCGCCTCTTTTGTATTTGATTTTTGGGGTGAATTATGCTTTGTCGGCGCTTCCCAAAACGTTTTGGATTTTCTCTTTGTAAAGAGCTTTCAGGCAGTCGCGTGCAGGACCGAGGTATTTGCGTGGGTCGAATTCTGACGGGTTTTTGGCGAATACTTCGCGTACAGCGGCAGTCATCGCGATACGTCCATCTGAGTCGATGTTGATTTTGCAAACGGCTGAAGCTGCTGCTTTGCGCAATTGCTCTTCGGGGATACCTACTGAGTCTTTCATTGCACCACCGTATTGGTTGATTTTAGCTACCAAATCCTGAGGTACTGAAGATGAACCGTGAAGCACGATAGGGAATCCGGGGATACGATTTTCGATCTCTTCGAGGATGTCGAAACGGAGGGGAGGCGGGATAAGGATGCCCTGCTCGTTGCGGGTACATTGCTCGGGAGTAAATTTGTTGGCTCCGTGAGATGTTCCGATAGAGATGGCCAATGAGTCAACGCCGGTTCTTTTTACGAACTCTTCTACCTCTTCGGGTTGCGTGTAGGTGTGGTGTTCGTGAGAAACTTCGTCCTCAACACCTGCCAAAACTCCGAGTTCGCCTTCTACAGTCACACCGTGAGCGTGAGCGTATTCTACTACTTTAGAAGTAAGAGCGATGTTTTCTTCGAAAGAGAGGTGCGAACCGTCGATCATAACTGAAGAGAAACCTGAGTCGATGCAGTTTTTGCAAAGCTCGAAGCTATCGCCGTGGTCGAGGTGAAGCGCGATGGGCACTTCGAAGCCTAATTCTTTAGAATATTCTACTGCGCCCTGAGCGAGGAAACGCAACAAAGTCTGATTGGCATATTTGCGTGCTCCGCTTGAAACCTGAAGGATAACGGGTGATTTGGTTTCGACCGCAGCACCAACGATAGCCTGCATTTGCTCCAGGTTGTTGAAGTTGAAAGCAGGAATTGCGTATTTACCTGCGATGGCTTTTGCGAACATCTCTTTTGTATTCGACAAGCCTAATTCTTTGTAGCTTACCATAAATTATAACGTGTTAGTGATTTCGTATGTTAAAATGCGGTGCAAAGGTAATTATTTTGGTTCGAATAAAAAAAGGTGGGAAAAAGAAAAAGGCCGCCTCCCTGAAAAAAGGAGACAGCCCTGTGTTGGTTAAACGATAGCCGCTATTAGCTTCTGTCGTTGCAATTCAAATCGTTGAAAGCTATTTTCAATCTTTCGATCATAGACTCCTGACCTTTGCGCAACCAAACGCGTGGATCGTAATATTTTTTGTTTGGTTTCTCTTCGCCCTCGGGGTTTCCGATTTGGCCTTGCAGGTAATCGTGGTTTTTGGCTTCGTAGGTACGAATGCCATCCCATGTTGCCCACTGAGTATCGGTATCGATATTCATTTTGATTACACCGTAAGAGATAGCTTCGCGAATCTCTTCGAGTGTAGAGCCCGAACCACCGTGGAATACGAAGTTGATTGGTTTTTCGGTCAACCCGTGTTTCTCGGTGATGAATTTTTGTGAATTATCGAGAATGGTTGGGGTGAGTTTCACGTTACCCGGTTTGTACACACCGTGCACATTGCCAAATGAAGCGGCAATGGTAAAGTTGGGGCTAATTTTACTCAACTCTTCGTAGGCGAAGTTTACATCGGCCGGCTGGGTATAAAGCAACGAGTTGTCCATGTGAGTATTGTCCACGCCATCCTCTTCGCCACCGGTGCAACCGAGTTCGATTTCGAGTGTCATGCCTATTTTGCTCATGCGGGCGAGGTAGGTTTTGCAAATTTCGATATTCTCTTCGAGTGGTTCTTCCGACAAATCGAGCATGTGCGAGCTGAACAATGGTTTTCCGGTTTCGGCAAAGAATTTTTCGCCGGCATCCAACAAACCGTCAATCCAGGGCAACAACTTTTTGGCAGCGTGGTCGGTATGCAACACAACGTGTGCGCCATACAGTTCGGCCAAAGCGTGTACAGATTTTGCACCGGCAATAGCACCGGCAATAGCTGCCTGCTGACCATCGAGTTTCAGCCCTTTGCCTGCGTAAAATTGTGCACCACCATTAGAGAATTGAATAATGATTGGAGAATTGACTACTTTAGCAGCTTCCATTACAGCATTTACAGAGTCGGAGTTGACTACGTTTACCGCCGGGATAGCGAACTGATTCTCCTTTGCAATTTTGAATAATTTTTGCAAATCATCACCGCAGACAACGCCGCGTTTTACTACTTCTGAAATTTTTGTCATCGTACAACTTTTTATGTTAGATTATTCTCAATTGACCCAAAAAGCGGATATCTATCTGCCTGTCTGAAAGGTGATTTGACGGGCCTCTGCTTTTCGAAACACAAAGTTAGCACTTTTATTCGATTGCGGTAAAGTGGTAGTAAACTTTATTGGTTTTTAGCAGATAATAATTTGAATAACACCGCGCTGACCACCAGACTAAGCCACCCCACCCAAGCCGTTTGCCCGATGCCCAACGAATCTATTTCGGTACCCAGATAGCCGTTGTATTGCAGAAAAAGAAGAATAACCACCGCGCTGTTGTTGAAAATATGCGCTGTCACCGAGGGCCACAACGAGCCGTTTGCCCGGGCCAGATAGCCCAACAAAACGCCCAAAACCAAACGGGGCAAAAAGCCATAAAACTGAAAATGGACAAAGCTGAAGACAAAAGCGGTGAGCCAGATAGCGACATGCGGTTTCCGAAGCCACGCCGCAAAGGCATTTTGCACCACACCCCGAAAAAGATACTCTTCGCAAAAGCCGGTGAGCACACCTATGATGAGTACATTGAGCAGCATCACTGCGGGCGAATGGGTATCGGTAACCCGTTTGCTGATTTCGCCGGCCTGCATCTCTGTCTGTCGTATCCACGACTCTACTCCGCTCAGGACTTCGGGCAGTGCGAGGTGCTTGTTCCAATCTCCAATCAGATTGAGAAAAGGCTGACAAACCAACATGAGCAGCACCACACCAAACATCCATTTTGCCAGCGGAGGAATGGTTATACCCACAAATGTATGCGGTGATTTTTCGCCGCTGTAACGCAGCACGTACCACGCCGGCAGCAGAAATGTGACGGGTATGCTAATAAACATCATGGTACGCAAAAAGGCTGCCGACTGCGGTGCTCCATCGTAGAGCATGGCCCGAAACCCGGGTACCGCAAAAGCAACAGGCGTGAAGAGCAACAGGGCCAACAGATTGCCAACAAGTACAAAAAGAACTAACAGAAGCAACAAACGGCCGGGTCGGGTAACTGCGGGAATAGTCTGTATCATACCTTGTTACTTGCTAATTTTAACAGTGAACTGCTTTTCGTCGGCCGGACGTGCACCGGCTTCCCACGAGCGTACATATACGAGGTGCAGCTTCTCTTCGCCCTCGCGCAGACCCCGAAAAATGAACGTCTGAACGCCACCACGGCCCACTATGTTGGGCGCCGCATTTGCCTGTTTGTAATTGTCGCTCACAAAGGTGAGCCCCTGCAAATTGGCCTTATTCCGAATCTGCCAGCGATAACCGGTTGTCGGATTGGAGGATAATTCAATTTTCAACTCCTGCCCTACCCGCACTGTGTAATCGAAACCGGCTATTTCCTGACGGGGCGGGGCGGCACACCCAAGGGTGAGCAGTAGGGTGAGGTATAGGGGATGGAGATGCTTCATTATATGAGTTCTTCGATTAAAAATGCAATACAACAGTTGATTCAAGTCAATTTGTATTTGATCTATCTGTTTGGACATTACTTCTATATTTAAATGTAAATATTACATATTCTCCTTTGAACGGGCAAAGATATTCAAAATCAATAAATAATCCACCCGAAAAACATAATGATTACATTTGGTCAAGCGAATATCGTTATTAATCCCGCAGAAGGCAAATCCATTCATTATACTCAATAAAATCAGAAAATCCGATAAACTTATTGACTATACTCAATAAAAACAGTATATTTGCGCTGTTTATTGGTTATATGTTATAACATGAAGGTACTAGAAAGAGAGATTTACACAGAAAAGATAATGCCGTTTTTCAATAAAGGGATTATCAAGGTGCTCACCGGGCAGCGACGGGTAGGGAAAAGCTTTCTGCTGAGGCAGCTAACAGATAAGGTATCAGCCACAAACGGTGAGGCCAATATCATCTACATCAACAAGGAGTACGAGAGGTTCCGATTTATCGAAACAGAGACAGAGCTATTTCAATATATCAATGAACATCTTTCCGAAACGTCTCCTAACTTTTTGTTTATCGATGAAATACAGGACATAAGGGGATTTGAGCATGTGCTGCGGAGCTTACAGGCCGAAAACAGATGCGATATTACCTGTACGGGCAGCAACGCGAAGATGTTATCGTCTGAGCTATCTACCTATCTATCGGGCAGATACATAGAATTCCCGATTCATAGTCTTGGCTATTCCGAATTCTTGCAGCTGCATCAACTCGAAAACACAGAGGCATCGTTAAAACTATTTCTCACCTATGGCGGATTGCCCTATCTGGCACATTTGCAATTAGAGGAAGATTACGCACTGGAATACCTGAAAAATGTATTTTCGACTATCTTATTAAAAGATGTGGTAAGTCGCGAAAATATTCGCAATGTGGCATTCCTGGAGTCATTGGTCGCCTATCTGGCCGACAATATTGGTAGTCTGTTTTCGGCAAACAATATACACAAATACCTGAAATCGCAACGGATAGAGATATCGGTAAATGTGATTCTGAATTATTTGCGGGCACTTTGCAACGCTTTCATTATCCATAAAGTACAAAGAACAGACGTAAATGGATTGAAAAAATTTGAGGTCGGAGAAAAGTACTATTTTGAAGATATTGGACTCCGGAATTGTCAACAAAACATTGATTTAAGCCGTGACATTCACAAGTTGATGGAAAACGCCATATATTTGCATCTCCGGATATTGGGTTACGACGTTTACATCGGGCAATTGGATAAACTGGAAATAGATTTTGTGGGAATAAAAAAAGGACAGAAGGTGTATGTGCAGTCGGTTTACCTGATAACGGACGAAAAAACTCATGCTCGCGAATACGGCAATCTGCAAAAAATAGAGGATAGCTATCCCAAATATGTTGTAACGATGGACAGCTTCGCTTCCGGAGGAAACTATCAGGGTATAAACAACATTCATCTAAAAGATTTTCTACTGAAACAAACCCTTTAACATTCCCGCCCGACCCTATGGCAAACAGACTGAAAACCATACTCATACTCTTAATAACCGGCTTAATTCTGTGCGCAGCACCTCAGCTGACACGCGGATATGCTTACAGGTATTTTACATCGAGGGATGATTTACCTCAAATGCAAATTGTATCCATATTTCAGGACAAAGATGGCTACCTGTGGCTTGGGGCAAAAAGCTCGGTAATAAGGTATAATGGTAAAACTTTTAAAACTTACGGCAGCGATGATGAGAAGTTTATGGGCGAGGTATATTCCATATCAGAGATTGGGCATACAAAATTGTTTTTTCTACATTACAGTTTCTATTTTTTGGATGAGAATGAAAAAATGCATTTGGTAGATTACCCAGACTCCCTAACGATAAACGGCGAAAAAATAAACGCCATTGAATTAAACGACCACGAATTTCTGATTATCAACCTGTTCAAACGCCATGAGAAAGCAGGGAACTACAATCAGCACCATTTTATTTATAATATACAGACCAGAAAGTTTAAGCGAATACGTGGTTTTCACAAACTCATTTTAGATATAAGCCGCAATCACCTTATTGCCGACGATGGAATATACTCCTATTCCGGCCTGAATATCAAAAGAATATACCACACAAAAGACACACTCAATTATGCCTGCATAAACAGCAAACAGCTCAACTTTTTTGTGCACAACAAAACAAAAAACAGATTTGAGAAATATGAAATCCGGAATAATAAAATGGTATGCACCAAAATAGTTCAGAAACCCAAAGACGAGAAAGATAACCGGTTTGTGGTTTTGAGTGACGAACGCATTGTGACCTTCAACAAATACGAACAACCCACCATTTTTCCAATCGAAAAGACGAATTTCAGCATTTCTATAACAATGCCCGATAAATTGTTTATTGACCGGGAAAACAACCTGTGGATAACGAGCAACAATGGACTCTACAATTTCTTTTCACTTAACCTGATTGAGTATAAATGTGGCCTCTCTGAACCGGATAATATCTGGAGTGTAATGGACGACAATAAAGGGCAACTTTGGATTGGCTCATATGGTGAGGGACTATGGAGGGTGGAAAAGAACGATAAACTAACACCCCAGAACAGGGAAAACCCGGACTGGGAGAATCAGTATATGAAAGCATCAAAAGACGACGAAGGCACACTCTACTTCCCCTGTTCAAACGGTTTATCCGTATACAAAAACGGCCGTTTTTTACCACATGAAAACACCGGCGCCTGCCTGTACAGTTTTTTCGACAAGGATACCCATCAAATCTATTACTCGGGAAACGATTCTTTGAATACAAAAAACATACATGTCGGCTATGGAAAAAATCGCAAAACCTATTCGTGGGACAAAGGATATATTGTTACGATAGCCAAAGATGCACATAACACCATTCGGGTTGGCGGCTACATGAGAACGGGTAGATTGACAGGCAACCGGCTAATTGCGGATCCGCCGAAAAAAGAGTACATGGGAATTATCAGCATGCAAAAAGATGCAAAAGGGAGATTGTGGAAAGGAACAACCAATGGCATTTATGTAGAATTACCCAATGGTAAAGAGTTCAGAGCTGCCCCGCAAATCACCTCACACGTAACAGCTCTGGTCATCTGGAATGAAAAATACATCATCTGTAATGCAGCAGGCGGTTTTGCTATATTTTCAATAAACGACAATCTGCAAAAACCGCTCATCTACACATTCGATTACAAAAATGGCTTTACGGCCATGGAAACTAGTCAAAACGGATTACACATCATGAACAACAATGATGTGCTGGTGTGCGGCTCATTTTCATTGATGCGTTTCAACCCCGAAAGACTGATAAAGTCATATAAAATCGCAACTCCCAATGTTCGGATTACGGCCATACAAACATCAACAGACAACTTTGTATGGATCAATAAACAATCAAATTCGGGCAATATCAACATCTACAAAAAGGAGCGATTTCTCAAAATAGAGTATGTTGCAAACTCCATTTCACTGCCCGATATGTTGCTGTTCAGGTACCGGCTCAAAGGTTTTTCGGGTAAATGGTCGCAACCCACCAACCAGCGCACTGCGTTATATACCAACCTGAGCGCCGGCAACTATACCTTTGAGGTGCAATGCAGTATAGATGGTGTTCACTGGTCGAAGGCAGCCGGCTCACCTCCTCTTCATTTCATACGTCCCCTGTGGCAAAGATGGTGGGCTATAGCTATTTATGCTATTATCGCCATCCTGACAGTTATGCTGATTACCCGCTATTATTTGCGGCAGAAAGAGAAAAAAAGAATAGAACTTCTGCAACGTGCCAAACTCGAAAACGAGCTTCATTTAAAGAATCTTCGCTCCAGAGTAATCCCCCATTTCACGAAAAATGTATTGAGTGCAATCGGACATTTCGCCATGACAGAGAAGCTGAAAGCCAGTCATTACATCTCTGTATTTTCTAAATTCTCTGAAAATACACTTCATTTTGCCGATAAAAACTACATCTCGTTGTCTGACGAGATTAATTATACCATGCAATATCTTGAACTCGAAAAAATTCGATTTGAGAAAAAAAACTTTGAATTTAAGCTGCAAATCTCCGAAAATACCAATCAGGATATTCTGGTACCGGCGCTTACCCTGCACACCTATTGCGACAATGCTATCCGCCACGGACTTATCAATAAAACTCAGTCGGACTGGGAGATAATTCTTGATATTGAAAAGACGGACCTCGGAACGATTATCCGTGTTACCGATAATGGTATTGGAAGACAAAAAGCACAGGCGCTTGGAACACGGGGCAACGGACAGGGTTTGTTACTGATACAGCAACAAATTCTTTTTTACAACAGTGCCAATAGCTGCAAAATCAGCCAGGAGATTATAGACCTGACCAATGAAGAAGGAGAGTGTGCCGGCACTCAGATTGTGTTATTTATTCCGGATAACTACTCATTCAATTAGATGGGTCCCAAATAACACTCAGCGAATTCAAATTATTCATTATTTCAATGCGCGAGTTTTTCAACGCTGAAATCACTTCTTCAAACCAATTGCGAATACCCACCCAATATTAACTCAATCCCCCAAAAAGCACATCTCATATATCTAGAGCAAGAAATACAAAAAACCGAAAATATCTTACTTATTCGGTTTTTATATTTATTAATAGCCGATGCACATTTTACCCATTTCATTGCATATTTTGGCCATTTCGATGCATATATTGCCATCCTCGATGCATTTAAACATTTATGTATTTTTTTATTAGTAATATACAGTTTAATTTTGCATTTTCGGTGGAGTGTAGAAACCCCAAAAAAGCACAGACCTAAAACCTGTATTAAAAGATGATAAGCTCAACCTACGAGCAAGAGAAATTGAGAACAAGTATCAGGTTTACTCTCACATAGTATATACAATAGAGAAATAAAAACAAGAGCATATGAAAAAAAGAGATCTTTTGTTCGGTCATAAACTAATGATTGGACTTTTCGTATTACTATGCGCAATCTCAAAAACGAATGCACAGGTAACAGTACAAGGCGCCAGCTACGGTAATGGTGATTATTCAAATCTGTATTTAGCATTCTCGGAGTTGAACAAAAACACACAGGGTTCAACCGATGATATCGTGGTAAAAATCACCGGAAACATTACCAACCAGACCGCTACTGCGTCGCTGGGCCACAACAACTGGCACTCACTGACAATCTATCCGACTTTACCCAATCTGACCATCAGTGGTAATGTTCCGGGCGGAGCAATAATCAATCTGGCCGGCGCCGACCAGGTAAGCATAGATGGTCGTGTAGATGGCTTGGGCTCAACAAAAAGCCTGACAATCAGCAATAGTGCGACTGGCGCCAGCCAGGCGATACTGTTGAATGGAGATGCTTGTGGAAATGCAATCAGATATTGCAACGTTAAAGGAAGCAGTTCGACACTGTATAATGGTATAATATCTATTACTTCCGGTACTTCCGGCAATACAAACAACCTGATAGACCGGTGCGATATCTCTCCGAATACATCTGCATACGCAAGCTGCGGAATCAGCATTCTTGGTTCGGTTGCAAATAGTGGCAACACAATCTCAAATTCAAATATCTTTGACATTTCGTCGAATGTAATTAATACTAATCCTACCGCCATATTTACGGCAACAGGATCATCCGCTACTACTATTTCAGGAAATAAAATATACTGGACTTCTACGGTAAACGCAGTAGCTAATACGTATTACGGGATTTCCACAAATGGTGATTTGAATAGAATTACTGAAAATAAAATTGGCTTTTCACACGCTGAAGGAACAAATGTAACCACAATAAATTCGACAACGAACACTATGTTTGTCGGAATAAGGACTGCCGGAGGCACCTCATTGGCCAATGCCACTGTTATAGAGAAAGATACAATTGGCAATATTGATTTGAATACGAATTCTACAGCTACAGCTACAATTGGTGTTTTCACTGGCATTTACGCTGATGCCTCTGTAGCAAACTCTTATTGCAAAATCAATAATAACTATTTGCATCACATTAATCTTAAAAACAACGGAAATATAACAACAACAGGAGGTCTTGCGATTTATTGGACATTTATTGGAATCAATGTTTGGACTCATTTTAGCAATGTTCGCGGAAATAGTATAACAGATCTGACTCAATCATCCGATTTAAATACTTCCTTAAATAAACAAATTGTTCGTGGCATTATGATTGCAAACCCGGGAGGCGGTGATGCAACGGCAGGTCCGCGTTCTTCAGTAGTCGCAAATAACTTAATCCACTCTATTAAGTCAGGTAGCACTAGTTCTGGTGCTGCAAATCAGTCTTATGGCATAGCATTTGCTATAACTGCTTATGATGGAGATGGCGGCATAGTCGACAATAACATGATATACAATATAGAGTCTGAAAATAATTCAACGTCTGCCCTAATGGTAGGAATTCAGACCTATATAAACCCAACTTATAATTATCAGGCAGAGGGAAAAGATATTACTGTAAGAAATAACACAGTAAGACTAGGAGCTGGTATTAGCTCAGGAGGACAGATAATGGGTATCTATCAGAATGGGAATAGACCGAATTGCCGACTATTGCTCTATCACAATTCCGTTTGCATTGGCGGTAACACTTCGAATTCAAGTGCTTTATCGTATGCATTCAACAGAGGATTAAATAATTATTCAGCAATTATAAAAAACAATATATTTGTAAATACCCGTTCTGGTGGATTAAAAAACTATATTTTCAAACTGGCAAGTTCAACAGATTATAGCACACCCTATCTGAGCTGCAACAAAAACATTTACCAATACGGAACATACTTTGCCAATATAGCAAACATTGACCAAACGACTAGCAACTGGCAAAGCTATGGCTTTGATGCCAATACAAACATGTCGAGTCAGGATCCACTTTTCAAAGGTAAAGACGCTACACCGCCTAACCTGCATATAGAGAATAACTCACCGGCCGTGGGCGCAGGCGAAGACTTGTCCGGTGTAGTAGCCTACGATATGGATGGCGAAAGCCGTGTGCATGCCGGTATCGGTCAGGATATCGGTGCAGATGACATATCTATATCCAGCACACCACTGGTTGTATCATCCATGACTGTACCGGGGAATAAAACCTACCCTATCGGCAGCAAAATGGATTTCACGGTGACTTACTCTCACAGTATTGCCGTAACCGGTATGCCATACATACCCGTTACATTAAATACAGGTGGCACAGTCAGGGCATATTACTTAAGTGGGACCGGCAGTACAACTCTGACTTTCCGCTACACAGTGCAGCCGGGTGCAAAAGACAACGATGGAATAACGGTCTCAAATATTGTCTTGAATGGTGGAGCATTACGGGATGGTGCCGGCACAGATGCCCCGTTGACTTTATCGGTACCAACAACCACCGGCATATTGGTCAATGGAGATGCGATGGCATCGATTTACCAGTTAACCGTTCCGGCTAATGGAACATACAAAGCGAGCAGCAATTTAGATTTCACCGCGACATTTAACAATGATATTAATGTAACCGGCACACCGTTGATTGCGCTTAATATTGGTGGAAATACGGTTTATGCCAGCTACCTGAGCGGCTCAGGAAGTTCAAATCTAAATTTCCGGTATGTCGTTCAACCGGGAGATATAGATCCCGATGGCATTGCTTTGGCATCGGGTAGTATCATTGCCAATGGTGGTACATTGAAAGATCCGTTGAACCTTTCTGCCACATTAACTCTTCCCGCAGCGAATCTGGCCGGAATAATCATTGACCCAACCGCCCCATCGGTTTCGTCGGTAGCCTATTCAGGAACGGGAACCTATGGCAATGGGTCAAAATTCTTAGTCCGGGTAACCTTCAGCGAGCCTGTCAGTGTGGGAACAGGAAGTGCGCCACAAATTGCACTTATTAATCCAAACTATTTATATGCTTTTGCCAATGCATCTTATGTTGGGAAAATCAACGAAAGCACGCTATTATTCAGTGCGTCTTGCGATGCAGTTCCATTTAATGATATGGTATCAATAAACGGCAATATCGATATGCCGGGAGGTCAAATCACCGATTATGCCGGAAATGTAATTATCCCAACATTTACTGCCCCCACTACAAGTAGTGTGTATGTGAATAATACTGTGAATGCGAATTCGGCAACTTCAATTTCTAGTTCATCTGCCAAAACCTATACACAGGGTCAGTATATCTACTTGTATGTTTATTATCCTTCAGCTGTAACAGTGAGTGGCTCACCGAAAATCCCGCTTATTGTAGGCAGTAAACAAGTTAATGCCTCCTTCTATAGTGGGTCCGGGACATCAACATTGGCGTTCCGCTACACAGTTGCAGCAGATGATTACGATGCGGATGGCATTGAAATAGAGGGCTATGGTGGCAGATATTTTATTGACACACAAAACAGTTCTATTAAGCAAAATGGCACTTCCAATGTTGTCAATTACGAAATCAGCAGCGTCTCATTGTCCGGTATAAAGGTGGATGGAAGCATAATCACTACAACGGTTTCAACTGTTAGCAGACCGGCAAACAACACCTATGGGTTTGGCAGGAATCTTGATTTCACAGTAAATTATACAAATACCGTAACCGTAAATACAACGGGTGGTACCCCATACATTAATTTAACCATCGGATCGACAACACGCCGGGCGTATTACTACAGCGGCTCAGGAACATCTTCAATTACATTCAGATACACTGTAACTACCGGAGATATTGATGCGAATGGTATTACATACAGTAGTAGCATTGTGCTTAATAGTGGAACTATTCAAAATTCTACGAATGTAAATGCATCGACTACGCTTCCTTATTATAGCACAGCAGGAGTTTTGGTGGACTATACGCTACAAGCTGCTATTTCATCATTCTACAAACCGGCCAACAGAACCTATGTAAGTGGAGAGACGCTGTCATTTACAGTGGTATATAACAGTACAGTTACGGTAACAGGATCTCCCCGTTTGCCGCTGACCATAGGCTCAAAAAGCACGTATGCCAGCTTTAATACATTTGACGGGAATTCGACTTTGACATTTACCTACACCATTGCTGAAGGCGACTATGATGGTGATGGAATAGCGATTTCGTCCTTAGATTTACCATCGGGTTGTACAATAAAAGATGCAGAAGGAGTTGATGCATTGCTCAGCCTTCCATCAGGAACCGGAACAACCACAATACTGGTAGATGCCTCTTCTCCAACCATCACCTCTGTGGAAGCACCGGCAAACGGAACCTACAAATATGGATCAGGCATGTATATGAAGGTTACATTTAGCGAACCAATCACTGTAAGCAACTGGGCAGAAGGTTTTGCCCCACGAATCAGTGTTTTATTCAGCACCAGCAACAATGTGGATTATCTGAACGCAGTAAGCATGATTGGCGACAGAACAATTTTGTTCAGAAAAACATTTAATTCTGTTTCACCGGTTTATACAGACAACGATGGAATCACTTTGGGCAGCACAGTCGAATTGAATGGTGCTACAATAACCGATGCTATAGGAAATAATGCTATTCGCACATATACATTACCCAATACATCCGGAGTATTGGTAAATTCTGCACTTACAGCTATGTACTATTCATCCATCTCTGCACCGGCCAATGGTACTTACAGCGTCGGCCAGAATCTTGATTTTGTAGTTACCTATCCCTCTACCGTATCGGTAACGGGTACACCAAACATACCGGTGATGATTGGGTCAACAAAGGTATATGCAACATATGTTTCTGAAACTGCATCTACAAATGTTCGCTTCAGATATACCGTATCTTCAGGAGACACCGATGCAAACGGTATAGAATTCAGCAACGAATACGGAGAATATATGATCAATCCGAATGGCGGTGCAATTCAAAAGGCGAGCAATAATGAAGCTGTCTCGTATCTGATTTCACAACCAGACCTTTCAGGTGTGCTGGTCGACAACACCATCAAAGTATGGCTGGGCACCGTGAGTACGGATATTTCGGATGCAGCCAACTGGTCGAATGGCGTTCCGGCATTCAACGAAAGCGCAGTAATCGCCAAAGAGGCGATTCGTCAACCGGAAGTCACTGATCTGTTTGCGTGCTACAACCTCACCGTTCTTCCGGGTTCGTCTGTAACTCTCAACGCCGGTAAGCGAATGAATATTTACGGCAATCTCTATAATCAGGCTGGTGAATCTGGAATTGTTATGAATTCAGATTTAACGAATACCTCATCGCTCAAAATAGCAGGAAACTCAACCGGCAATATAACCGTCAAACGCTTTATGACCGGGAATGCATATCATCTGATATCATCACCTGTTTCGGGACAAAGCATCAGCGGATTTTTAACTCAGACAGATAATATCTCCTTCATCTCTACAAACACCGCAGATGGCGTAACCAGAGGTATGACCGATTACGGTAATGGAGGATGGAATCCGTACTTCAACAACAGCACCACTGGAAATATGAGTTCCGGAAAAGGCTTTCTGGTAAGAACGAAAAAGAATGTGGGCAACAAATCATTGACCATGACGGGAAGTGTGCAAACCGGCGAACTCTCCATACCGGTGAGTGCTGGATGGAAATGTCTGGGAAATCCCTACACCACAGCTATTTTCCTGAACAATGCTGCAGATCCGAGTTTCAATATACTGAAACAAAACAATCTGCATCCGGAGAATGGCGCGATCTATATCTGGGATGAAACATTGCAAACTCCGGCTTATACGATTGTCAACAATGCGACATCGACACCAGCTTACGCGCAGGTTGGTCAGGCATTTCTCATTCGCTTCGGATCGGCTGGCACAATTACATTTACCCCGAATATGCAAACGGTAGAAACCGGTGCGGCTTTCCGCTCAGCAAGCAACACTGAATGGGCAGAGGTAAAACTGTCTGTATCAAATTCGACAGACCAGTACTCTACACTGATCAAGTTTAACGACAGTATGACAAAAGGTCTGGATGCAACCTACGACGCCGGACTATTCCGGTCGAACGATGGATTCTCGGTGTACACCAGATTACTGGATGGCAGTAGCAACACAGACTTCGGGCTACAGTGTGTTACACTGGATGAAGCTGCCCAAATGGCTATTCCGGTAGGTGTCGATTATAGTACAGGTGGTCTGGTAAAATTCACAGCTTCAACTCTGAATATTCCTGACGGCTATCGCATCATACTCGAAGACAGAGAAAAATCCATCAAGACCAACCTGAGCGAATCAGGAGCATCATATTCAGTGCAATTATCGGCCAATAGCAAAGGAACAGGCAGATTCTTTGTTTACCCACAACAAATAACTACCGGACAGAACATCAATCCGGATAACTGCATCTCTGTATATAGCTTAATAAATGAGCTGAATGTGACAGGTATTTCTGTAGATCAGGCTACTGCAACCATCTACGATTATAGCGGAAGAGCCGTGCAAATTTACACTCTGCAAAAAGGTAACAATCGATTTGGATTGACAACCGGTAACGGAATATATGTTGTAGAGATCAAAGCGAAAAACGGCAGTGTTTTACACCGATGCAAAATTGTGATTCGTTGAAATTTAATATCGGTCACAAACAGCATTATATAAACATCCTAAAAAACAACGAAGAATGAAAAAAATAAAGAAAGAAAGCAGAGAAGCCGAAGAAAGAATCACCCGAAGGGAGGCAATTCTTAAAATGGGACATACAGCTCTGACAGCATCGGTAATGATGGTTTTACTTAACAGCCCCAAGGCCAGGGCAACTTCTACATCAACACCCATTACACCTCCTACGACAGACAACTCCGGCCAAATCCCGTGGGACTAAATAACGAATGCCAGTAAAAGAGTGTTGAAGCATCTTCTTCGATACTCTTTTTTAACTTTTATCTGAGAATTATGTTAAATTAAACTATCTGCGCCCACTCAGTTAAAGAATTGCATTTAAATATAAAATGATTCATTTCTATTTTAGAATTTTTATCATTTAAACAGATAAAGATTTATTGTCATTTGAATATTAATGTATATTTTTACAGTTCTGAATAACCTAAATAGCACTATCAACGGCATATTAATGAATCAAAAGGGGTCTCTAGTATTATTTATCCTGTTAATTATGTATCAGAATATTATATATTCTGAACCCAAAGTGTCGTGCAACTATGCCTACCGGTATTATTCTACAAGGGATGGTCTGGCACAGATGCAAGTTCTGTGTGCCTATCAGGATAATGACGGCTACATGTGGTTTGGCACCAAAGGAGGTATAAGCAGGTTTGATGGTATTTCCTTCAAAAATTACACCTCACAGAATGGATTTAATGAAGGAAATGTACAGGATATCCATTCATGGGATGATAAGATAGTGGCAATGGGTAGAAAATTAACCATTATATACCCCAACAATAAGATTGAAGAGTTCAATTTTCCCGACAGTCTGAGCAGCAATGGAACCCGGGGAAACTCTTTGGTATTAGACAAAGACAGACATATTTTCTTCCATTTCAGCATTCAGAACAGACCCGAAAACAGCCCCAGAGTAGCGCATTATATATTTTCGTTGAAAAGCAAAAAGTTCACTGAATATCGCCCGTTTCCGGAGGAATTTGTCGGATTGAGGGGTAAATGGATTGTAACACAAAAGGCAATCTACATACCGAAAGGCGAAAAGGCGATCCGGATAGCATCACTCCCCTACCGATGCGAAACCATTGAATACGACGAAGAACAAAACGACTGGTATCTGCGCAAGTACAGAACGAAACAAATAGAGAGATATAAACTTATAAACGGAAAATTCAATTTTGACAGGCTAATTACTAAAGATCAGGGTGGTCCATTTTTTGTCCCGTTGCAAAACAGAAATTTACTCTATATAGACAGCCTGAACAAGTGCAGATTCTTCCCCCCGCGACAAACAGGTCTGGGTGTGCCTTTCAACATCATAAACCAGATATTTAAAGACAGAGAGGAGAATATCTGGATATGCAGCGAAAGCGGAGTTTACAAATATTTTGATCTTCAAATAGAAGAATACGTTCTGAATATCAGCAAGCCGGATAATATTTGGTCGATAGTGGAAGACAATGATAAAAACATGTGGTTTGGAAGCTTCGGCATGGGGCTGTGGAGAATGGATAAAGATAAAAAACTACGCAATTTCATTCAGAATCGTCCAGGTGCAAATCATCAATACATGGGCAGTATAAAAACCAAAGATGGATCATTGTATTTCCCTACCGGCTCAGAAGTAGTCAGGTACTACCGGGGGAAATTTAGTTTCACTCAACCATCGCATGCCAAGTTGGCCATCTATTACGATGAAGAAAAACGAATGCTACTATATGGTGGCATCAATTCCGAAACATCCAAGACCTGTTTATATTCAGAAATTGGCAACGTAAGAAAATTGCACCCATGGAATAAAGGGCATGTTATCTGCATCGCCAAAGATGGGAGGGGCAGAATCCGAATCGGATCTTTTCGCGGACAGGCAACACTAGTAGGAGACAGCCTGATAGTTGACACAAAGAATCATCCCTACGAAGGTATTATCAGCATGAGTACCGATAAATATGGCAGACTATGGAAAGGAACAAATAAAGGTGTATTTGTAGAGTATCCTGATGGAAAAGAGTACCCTGTAAATCCCGGAAAAATATTTGGAATGACAGGCTCTATCTGGGTTTACAAAAACAAATATTTACTGGTAGGAGGAATCAGAAGCCTGATTATATGCGATATCGAATCGTATCAACCCAACAAAAATACAGAGACAATAGAGATCGGATACGATGCCGGATTTACGGGTCTGGAGTCAGGCCAAAACGGTATCTGTGAAGACTCCAATGGTGATATCTGGATGAGCACGGCTATATCTGTGATGAAATTTAACCCACAAAAACTGGTTGAGTCACAACGCCGCATCACACCACCAATTCGCCTGGCATCCGTATTCTATTCAAAAGACAACTCCAACTGGAAAGAGCAGGTACCTGACGGAAAAACGATTTACCTCTCTCTGAACGACAAGTTTATTCGGATAGAATATGTCGCCAACTCAATCTCTGCTCCGCTATCGCTTCGCTTTAGATACCGACTGAAGGGATTCTCGGAGAAATGGTCGAAACCGATCTATAAAAAATATGTCGAGTTCACCAACTTAAACTATGGGAACTACCAGTTTGAGGTGCAATGCAGCATTGACGGTGAGAAATGGTCGGCAATTGCCAGATCTCCCGAAATAATTGTAGTACGCCCACTCTGGGCCACCACTTTTGCGCTGGTTCTGTACATAATACTTGGCCTTATAGTACTCATTGGCACAACAATAATAATTTTAAAAGAGCGTCAACGACGGAAAATTCAGGAATTGAACCAACAAAAATTATCCAATGAATTGCAGCTAAAGACTCTGCGTGCCAAAATTATTCCGCACTTTACCGGAAACGTATTAAGCGCTATTGGCTATCTCAGTATGACAGAAAAGCTGAAAGCCGGCCATTATATATCCGTATTTTCAAGATTTACCAGGTTAACACTGGCCAACGCAGACAAAAACTATATTGCTATTGAGGATGAGATTCGATATATTGAAAACTATCTGGAGCTGGAAAAACTCAGATTTGAAGATCGTTTTGAATATACAATAACGCTGGATAAAAATCTACCCATGGATTTTCTGATACCCACAATGACCATACATACCTATTGCGACAACGCAATTCGACATGGTCTGACCCCTCAGAACAAACCGGGATTACTAACCATAGAAGCACTAATGGAAGAGAGTGAGCTTTTAATCCGAATCAGCGACAATGGAGTGGGAAGAAAAAAAGCTGCAGAACTTGGCACACAGGGAAATGGTCAGGGACTAAGCCTGATAGAAGCTCAATTAAAGTTCTACAACAATAAAAACAAGAATATCATTCGACAGAATATCTTCGATTTGAAAGACTCCGAAGGAATTGCTTGCGGAACACGGATAGAGCTCAGAATACCATTCGACTATAAATATGATAATTAAGTAAACAACATATGGATTCAAAAACATTGGAAAGAAAGAAAATACTGGTGATTGACGACGAAGAAAGAGTCCGTCTTTATCTGGCAGAGATATTGTCGGAACTAAGACCGGGGTGTGACATTCGATTAGCCGCCTCGGGCTACGAGGCTCTGTTTATGTGCGACAATACATCGTTTGATGTGCTGTTACTGGATGTCGATATGCCCGGAATGAATGGATTTGAGTTGCTGAATGAACTACAAAAAAAAGATCCGTCAACCCCCATTATATTTGTTTCTTCGTACAAAAAGCCGGAATATATACAAAAAGCAATCAGACTGGATGCAGTCGATTATATAGACAAACCTGTTGACCCGTTTGAGCTGGAACGAGCACTGGAAAAGGCATTCAGGATAAACAAACCCAGAGTAACACCGCCTGCCCGTGACACAAAAGCAGTGGAGCAAGACCGGTTTTGCCTACTCACCGAAAAGGGAGATCTGTTTGTCGAATCTGATGAGATAGTCTTTTTTGAGTCCTCGAAACGCTACTCTGTGGCATTCTTTGCCGATGGAAGCACTCTTATTGTCAGAGAAAATATCACGGGGCTTTCGGCAAAATTACCCGGAAAAGATTTTCGTCACGTAAGCAGACAATGTATTGTGAATGTGAAATATATAAAATTTGCATCCAAAAGCAACAAGACTCTGACGGTAAAAATCCAGGATGATTCAGTAGATATAAGCCGGGTTTTTCCGCATGTTCTGGTCGATTTAATAGCACAGCACAGTCTATAATCTGACTCAGAAGTTTAAAAAAAACAACACATAATCAACAATATAAAGGACAACAAAATATTGATTTCAGTGAATATTCAATTCACACTTACCAGCAAACAGTTTCAATTGCCCTACCCCACCCGTTTATTTTACAATAGAACAACAACCCTAACTGATGAGGAATTCAGAATAGCAATTATTCGAGAAATAATTGCTATTTTTGTGCTTTGTGGCAAAAGGTACCACAAAACCTAATCTTACACACAATCTCTCTTACATTATGAAAATGAAATCTGTATTGGCAATTTTGTGCACGATGAGTGTGCAGTTTGTTTGCCACGGCGGACAGCCGGTGGAGTACGAAAATGTATCGGTATATGGTATTAATAAGTTGCCGGCGCGGACGTCGGTTTGGCCATCGTCGTCGGTAGAGAAGGCGGAAAAGTCGTGCTACGCACAAAACGAGTGGCTGCAATTGCTGAACGGAAAATGGGACTTCAAATGGTCGCCCGACCCGCAGTCGAGGCCGACGGATTTCTACAAACCTGACTTTAATTTAAGCGGATGGAACCGGATAGAGGTGCCGTCGACCATGGAGCGGCAGGGCTTTGGGGTGGCGCTTTATACGAACTCGAACTACCCGTTTAAGGTTAATCCGCCCTTTGTGATGGGTGAGCCGGAGACGTGGTACACAACCTACAAACAGCGGAACCCGGTGGGGTCGTACCGCAGAAGCTTCAGGGTGCCGGCGGAGTGGAAAAACAGACAGCTGATTTTGCATTTTGCGGGGATGAGCTCGGCGGCATACGTTTGGGTGAATGGTGTGAAGGTGGGCTATTCGGAAGACTCGCGTCTGCCTGCTGACTTCGAGATAACGCCCTACGTGAAATACGGAGAAGAAAATGTGCTGGCTGTGGAGGTGTATAAATACAGTGATGGGTCGTATCTGGAAGATCAGGACTACTGGCGGTTGAGCGGTATTTACCGCGATGTGTGGCTGCGGGCAGTGCCCAAAAGTACGCTGTGGGATGTGTATGCTAAGCCGGATGTGAACCTGGCAGACGAAACAGGAAAGGTGACAATCTATTATAGTCCGGCCGTATTCGGTGGCAAAAAGGCGAAGAATATGACGATGACCGTGGCAGTGAAATCGCCGGCGGGAGATGTGGTGCTTCCGCGTAAGGAGGTGAAGCTGGCGGATTTCGCGGGCGGATTTGGTGCCGAAATGGCCATCCATACATTTGACCTGGGCAAAGTAGAACTGTGGTTTGGCGAAAACCCGAAGCAGTACAGCGTGTTGGTGGAACTCAAACAAAAGGGTATAGTGACGGAGGCTTACGCGTTGCCAATCGCTTTCAGAAAGATGGAAGTGCGGGGCAATACGGCCTACTTCAACGGCAAACCGATAAAGATACGCGGAGTGAACAGGCACGAGTTTTCGCCCGAGCAGGGGTGGTACATTACCCCCGAAGAGATGGAAAAAGATGCGATACTGATGAAGCAGGCCAACATAAACTTTGTGAGAAATGCACACTACCCGAACGACCCGCGCTGGTATGAGATATGCGACAAATATGGACTGATGCAGATGGACGAAGCCAATGTGGAGTCGCACGGAATAAGCTATCACAAACGGATTTTGCCGGGCGACAATCCTGAATGGACTACAGTTTGCGTGGACCGAATGAAGCGAATGGTGATACGCGACCGACAATATCCGAGCCTGATACTTTGGTCGCCGGGCAACGAGGCTGGATATGGTAACGCATTTATGACCATGCGCGAAGTGACTCTGGCTACCGATCACGAAAAACGTCTGATGCAGTATGCCGATATGAACCTGGCAGCCGACTTCGACAGTCAGACCTATCCATCGCTCTACTGGTTGCTCGACCATGTGAACAACAAGGCTCTGCGCAAAGGCGAAAGAGGCGAGACATCCAACGAGGCTCAACACGGTAAATACCCGTCGGGGAAACCTTTTATGATGAATGAATATGCCCACGCGATGGGAAACAGTCTGGGGAATTTTCAGGATTACTGGGATGTGATATACAAATATCCGCAACTGACGGGCGGGTTTGTGTGGGACTGGGTAAACCAATCGATGTACAAAACACTGCCCGATGGACGAAAAGGACATCTGTATGGCGGAGATTTCGGTGACAGACCCAATGACGGTAACTTTATGATAAACGGACTGATAGCCTCGGACCGCACCATAAACCCGCACTACGAAGAGCTGCGCAAGGTGTATCAGCCGGTGGCATTCAGGCTGACAAACCGCGATTCGGTGGAGGTAGAGATAAAGAACTATCAGCTGAGTGGCAATTTGAAAGACTATCAGCTGAGCTGCGAAGTGATTGAAAATGGAGAGATTACAATTTCGAAAGAACTTGCAGCGGTTGACATCTCGCCGCTGGAAAGCCGTAAAATCGCTTTCCGGAACGGAATAATATTCGACCGAGACAAAGAGGTGTTTGTTACTTTCCGGCTTTCGCTCAAAGCTGATAATTTGTGGGCTAAAAAAGGATATGTGATTGCCCGGGAACAGTTTAAACTATCGGATGGCAAACCGGAAACAGCCGCATCAGTTGCCCCCAAAGGGAAAATGACGGTGACTGACGATGCGAAATTGCTGCGCATCAGTTGCGAAAAAGCCAACATCGCATTCGACAAACAGAGCGGACTGATAGCCTGTTACACCTACGAAGGCGACACGCTCATAGCCGGCGGCATGCACTTCAACTTCTGGCGCGTGACCACCGACAACGACAAAGGATGGGGCGCCCCCAACAAACTGAAAGTGTGGAAAGAGGAGGGAAAGAACTACACGCTGAAATCGTTTGAATACAAAAAACAGAAGGATAACCGGGTGACGATAGTGAGCAACATCCTGTTTAACGCCACGCAAACTACCGCCGTGGTAAAATATGAACTGACTGCCGACGGTAAAGTGAAAACAGATATCGAAACCATAATACCTGAAAAAACACCCGACGTGCCCCGCATTGGCATTGAGTTTGAGATAAACAACACGCTGAAAAACATCAGCTGGTATGGTCGCGGACCGCACGAAAACTATCAGGACCGCAAAACTTCGGCTGCCTTTGGTACCTACCACAGCACGGTGGATAAGTGGGTGACGCCATACGTTCGCCCGCAGGAAAACAGCAACCGCGGCGAGCTGCGTAAGATCAGCTTCAAAAACAGTGCCGGAAAAGGTGTGCTGATAAAGAGTAACGGACGCGAATATTTCTCGGCCGGCGCCTGGCCCTATACGCCTGAAACGCTGGGTAAATCGGCTCACGACTTTGAGCTGACAAAGAGCAACCGCATAACGGTGAACATTGACTGCATACAGATGGGTGTGGGCGGCGACAACTCGTGGGGTATGCCCGTGCACAACGAATATCTGGTGAAGAGTGGCCGCTATCGGTATGGTTTTGTAATATGCGGGGAGTGAAAGATTATTGATGAGAATTGGCTGACCAAACGAAACAAGATTGGCACAGAAAATCGATTATTTGTCGGTTTTCTGTGCCAATTTGCTATATTATCTATTCGCTTTGTAAATTGGCGACAGCGTATAAAGGATAAACATCAACTTGCTGATACGATGCAAAGTTCTCCTGCGAAACGCGTATTCCTTTAAGTAGTTTCTTCTCGGACATTAACAGATTTAGACTTTGCATACTTCCTTTTGCGCCCGATTTTACCTCTATGGGTAGAATCTGAATTCCTTGCTGAATCAGATAATCAACCTCAGCATTGCTGCTTTTGGCTTCACGATGCCAGTAGTAAAGATATTGACGCTGATAACATGGCGCTGATTTCAGTAATTCCAACCCCACATTTAATTCGGCAATTGCCCCTTTATTGATCATTTCGAAGTCGTTGTACAGCAACACATTTGCCAGGTTTAGTCCCAACAACCGATGAAAAATGCCGGTATCGAATACTAAAAACTTTCTTTTTTTTGGGTTTTGGCCTGCGCCCAGAGGCAGGCCATTGGCTGAACTATGTGTTACCGGCACAATCAGACCAGCCATCGCGAGCAATTCCAAAGCCTCTTTTACCTGTATATGATTGGCATCTGTCATGGCTTTGCTGTAAACAAACTTCTGCCCGTTTTGCTCAACCACAGAGCGAAACACCAATCGGAGAAATGCCGGAGAGACCCGTTTCTTGTATTTTGCAAAATCATCTTCGTAAGCAGAAATCAGATCGTCAATTATCCGTTGACACTTCAATAAATCGGTTTGTTCTGCATAGGCCGAGACAACTTTGGGCATACCGCCTGTTATCAAAAAACGCTTGTACAATTCCAATGCTTTGTTGTGAATTGCATCCGGTAACGGTTTTTCCGGTGACGCATCAGAAATGGCTTTACGCAGCAAGCTGTTTCCGGTAGCCCCGAGAAACTCACCGTATGAGAATGGATACAAATACAGGGAAATAATACGTCCAACACCAAATGAGGGTAATTCTGCCAATGCAAATTCGAGTAACGACCCGGCAGCAATCACATGCAAGCCCGGATATTGCTCATAAAAGAATCGCAAAGAGGCAATCGCCGGAAGGCAGGCCTGTATTTCGTCAAAAAATAAAAGCGTTTTACCCGGTTCTATTGGGGTGTTGTACAGTATCGCCAGCTTTTCACAAATCTCTTTTGGATTAAGACTTCCGTTGAAAATGGATTTAACAGCGTCGTTTTGCTCGAAATTAATTTCTGCAAAATACTGAAAATTGTTGCTGAAATTTCGAACAACAGATGACTTTCCGACTTGCCTTGCACCCCGTATCAATATGGGTTGTTTGTCCGTATCGTCTTTCCATCTGAGCAACTCTTTCTCTATATCTCGTTTGTAGTAGGCCATATCGCTGTAAATAAAATAATTACAGATACAAAGATACGATAAATATCGTTTTTACAAGGCAATAACGATGTGTATTTTACGTTTTTACAAGGCAATATAGTATTAAAATCATCGTTTTTACAAGGCAATGTATTGGAAATAGAGCTCAGTCGGTCTGAATTTCGCTACTTTGACCGGCCAATTTCCCCACAGTCAAACCCCTGCAAATAGTCGATTTTCCATTTTCCGTTTGCTTTTGCAACCCGGCATTTGTATCTGAAACTTTTCACCTGAGGCGATGGGTTTAGTTCGGGTTTTCCCCATTTCCACACCAATTCTCCTTTGGCACTGTTTGTGATTTCTATCTCAATCTGACTCCGGGGGCTGGGTTTGTCGTAGGGTACATCCTGGCACAAAGTCCATGGGTCGACTCCGTTGGCAAAACTGAATGGGGACAGCTCGCCAACACGCCATTCGCCCGAGTCTTTGTTCCGTAGTTTTTTGTCTATTGTTTGAATGATTCGGTCGTAGTTGTCGATGAATTTTGCGGTGAACAGATCTGTTTTTATGAGTTTGCTGATATTTTCTTTGTGCTTATTCAGGTCTATCCCTGTGTAGATGCGTTTTTCGTTATCTGTCAGTGCGGGCAATAGGTCGATGCTGTTTTTTGAGTCAGCCCAATTCAGGGTTTGTCTGATCAGATTCCGGATTTCACTTTGGTCTTTGGGCGCAATGCTGGTGATACTTGTGTTTTTATCCCACTGTTTCAGCATATTGCACAATTCGATATACTCTTCGCTCAGCGCTCCGTCTATTGCACCGAATTTAGTTTTGAACTCCCCGAAATATGCTCTTGCCGTTTTGTCTCCTGAAATTGCAGCGATAAAGAGTTTGTTGGCGATTATTCGTTTATTGTCGTCTAAGCCCTGTTTGGCTGTTTCGAACTCTTTAAGCACCGCGGCTATCTGCTCTTTGCTGTATTTGAGTATTTGTCGGTTAACAGAGAGTCTTTTCACTGCTTTTTGATTGCGAAAATAGATTTTTTCGATCGACCAAACGACTGTTGTAAAAGCGAAACCTTTGCCAACCGGCAGTTTCCGTAGTTTTTCGATCATCAGCGTGTCGCTTTTCATTTTCAGACTGTAGTCGTTGGTCGCACCCCAAAAGCCGAGTATTGAGTCCTGCCCGCAAACCGAAAGTACAAATTCTGAGTAGAGCTCCTGTTTCGTTTTCGTAGTTTTGTGTCCACACAAAGCAATCGTTTTGCCATTGGAAAAACTGAATGTTTTCTTTGCCTTTGTATCGGCGAACTTTGTTTTTGGGCAGTTGCACTCTGTTTGTTGTGCCTGCGCAAAGGCAGTTGATAGGCCAAATACGGCCATAGTGATCAGATGTTTGGTTTTCATTTTTCTAAGATTTTAATTCTGAATCATTGGGTTATTTCAATCGGCAAAGGCCTGTCCATAATAGATGATAATGGTTGAATTCTATCGGATCCAAAAATTTTTATCAGGTGATTTATTGATAGATTTCAGCGAATCAATTGATGACGGACTTTTTAATGTGATTACAATCACACTGTTTTTTCCTTTTTCTCCATAAGCTGCTTTTGCTGCGTTGTCTCTTAATATTGAAATGGACTTAATGTAATCCGGATGGATGTTTCTAAGTGTCTCTATGGTAGATTCTTTCCCATCGATCATAATCAGTGGTGGATTTGATTGAGTTGCTGATCTTATTATGTCTCCGGCACTTTCGTTTATTTTTGTAATTCCAGCAAAAACAAACCGGATTGGCATGGTGAAAAATACACTCACAGGCTCCCCTTTTTGCATACCCGGTTTCCATTTGGGCATTTGGTTGATTACACGAAGCGCTTCGTTGTCGAGCGACTTGCTGACACCACGCAGCACGGTAGCATCTTTTATCTCACCGGTTTTACTGACAATAAATCTGGTAATTACCACTCCCGATATTTTGTTTTGCATGGCATCGATAGGATATCTCAGGTTATTACCTATAAATTTATGCATGGCGGCTTCTCCACCCGGATACTCCGGCATTTGCTCTACTATTGAAAAAGGTTCATCTTTTTGCATAACTTTTGTTTCCTCCGGTTTGGATGCGGTGGAATCTGTTTGTTGTGCCTGCGCAAAGGCAGTTGATAGGCCAAATACGGCCATAGTGATCAGATGTTTTGTTTTCATTTCAATGATGTTTATATGCTAAAATTTTTGATTTACTATTTCTTCATTTCTATAACTATTGCTCCGTTTTTGCCATTCTCTCCATATTGTTTTTTTGCTTTTTCAGGGACCATAAAGACAAATGATTTGATTTTTGATCTATCAATGGCCTTATACTCATCCGGTGTAGATTCTATGCCGTCGATGATGTACAGGGGTGAATTTGACTGATTATCAGCCTTCGTGGCATCTTCGTTTATATTTGCATATCCGACATAATCAAACTGAATTGGCAGCGTGAAATAGACATCCACAGCCTCGCCTTTGAGTATGCCCGGTTCCCATTTTGGCATTTTGCGGATTAGCCGTAGAGCCGCATAATCGAGAGACATGCAGACGCCACGCAAAACGGACACCTCTTTAATATCTCCGTTTTTGGTGACTATAAATTTGGTGATTACCTGTCCTGATACTTTTCGTTCGAAAGCATCGTTGGGATATTTCAGGTTTTTACCGATAAATTGCTGCAGAGCCTCTTTCCCGCCGGGAAATTCCGGCATTTGATCTACAACTGTAAAGGGACCAACCAATTGCGCAGCTTTTGTTTTCGTCTCATTGGTTTCGGTAGAATCTGCCTGCTGAGCCCGCGCAAAGGAAGTCGTGAAGCAAATAAAGATTAGCGAAATCAGTTGTCTGGTATTCATCGATTAGTTTCTTTGAATTGTTTTTGCCATTTTTTTTGTAAACGTAGAATGTATAATTTTATTCTATCTCCAGCGGACAATACTCTGTATCTGAGCCAATGGGGAAACGTTTGCCGTTGACTATCATGCTCTCTCCTTCAGTATTATCGACGACAGGCAATTTCCGGATATAATCCTTTTCAAATATGCTTTTTATTTTCATGAAATCTATTTTTTGAATCCAGGTTAGATTGCTATTTACGGGCATCATGATTGGACGGTTTGTTTTTCGGATAGATGTAGCCTCAAACTGATGAGTTTTTGTAGATTCGTCCGCTTTCAGGATTAGCCCGGGTAAGCCATATAGTTTCCAGGGGCCTTCGCTGCTCTTTATATCAGGCGCATACCAAACTGTCCATGTTCTTCCACCCCATTTTGTGGTGGCCTTTTTGCATGGATATCCGCACACCGTGAGGGTTCCTTTTTTCAATTTCCAGATCTGTTCTGCCTTATTTTCCTCGTAAATATATTCATCCGGATGCATCTGCTCCAATGAGCTAATTTTCCCCTTGGGGTAATTTTTAAATATCATTGAATTAAAAACGTATTTTGCGCCCAGGTGCTTATTGTACTCTTTTTTGATTTGATCTTTTGCTAGTTGTTCGTCGGTGTAGTACTGGCGAATGCTGTCAGCCTGATACAAGTTCCAGTCTGAGAATCGCGACACTGATTCGTTGAATTGCAGCATCGTGGTATAAGTCTCCAATTTTTTCCGGAAAGTGTTCCTCTTGATCAAAGGTGCATTGATAGTGTATTTGTAGATGCACTCCATGTCTGCATTTCCCAGCTCCATCGTGGTCTGATTATCCAATCGGACAACAATAGATCTTTTCACCGGCTGTGGATTGTCAGGGTCAATTGCCTGATATTCATAGGGAAGAAAATCGGCAACTCTCTGATTGACCATTTGGCCGGCCCAGCGGATACCAAACACGTCGTAATATCCTTCGGGATTGAAATAGGTTTTTCCCTGCAAAAAGTTAATGCGGCTGAATGTATATCTCTTTTGATCGTTTTTTCGTCCTACGAATATATCTTTGGGATAATACAAATATTTCTTGCCGCTATCGACGGATACTACATCATTATAATTCAGCAGCTCCCGGTTGTAGTTGGTTATAATAAAATTTTCTTCTGCCAGGCTGAAAGTCCACAGCGATCTGAGAAAATGCATTCTTGAACCCTGATAAATCCGAAATCTTTCTTTTTGATATTTGGGCCTAAGGGTGCTGTCGGTGTGGGTAGTGTCGGTAAAGAGGTAGTTGCCGCCATAGATGGTCTCTTTTTTCTTCCAGCTGTATTTAAATACATCGAGGTGAAAGGTAATTCTGTACCCAAGTCGTTTGATGTTAATCCGGATGGGATTCATGGCATATGCCTCTAATGTGTCTTTGCAGTTGTTGTAGTTGAATGAAATATCCTCTTCGTTCTCAATTTTGCAATTTTGGTATTCGTAGTCCGGCCCCAGAAATTCATCTTTGAATATTTGCATGTATTTCCGTCTGTTTGAATTCTTTGCAACTACCTTTATTTCGCCCAGTTGGTAGGTTTTTTGTTTCAACAAAACAGTTAAGGGATTCACTTTGCCCGGGTCTGTGATGGTCTCGGTGTGGTATCCTATTGCGCTGACAATTAATGGCATATCTTTGTATTTTGATATGTTGAGTTCAAAAGAACCATCTTTGTCGCTCAATGCGACGGCCATGGTGCCGTTGAAGTAGATGTAGGCGGCCGCGACTCCCTTTCGGGTGTTGTAGTCCAATACTTTACCTTTGATGATTTGGCTGTGGCCTATGGCCGCCGAAAAGATAAACAGAGATAAGAAGATTAGTTTTTTCATGGCGTTGAATGGGGTTTTGTGTGCTTTCATTTGATTCATTCGGATATAAAAACAAGAGTTGCAAAGATAGTGATTTTTGCAACTCTTGTGATAATTATGTAAAAAACCGTATAAATAAATGTGTTTTATCCGCTATGAATGCGATGAAATGAGTGGTAACCTCGCGTGAGGGATAGTAGCGGATAGCCCGCAGCCGGATGCAAAAGCCTGAAAATGAGCCAAAGGATGAACCGGCGAGGACTATGAGCGGATAGCCCGGCCCCATTAAGGGGCACGCCCAAAGAAAGAAGGGTTATTGTTTTTTTAATGTAACGACAATCACTCCATTTTTACCTTTTTCACCATAAGCCTCTTTTGCCGCGTTGTCTTTCAGGATATTAATCGATTCGATTTTTTCCTTTGCCGTGTTTTTGATCTCTTCTGCGGTTGATTCCTTACCGTCGATGATTATCAGTGGTGGATTTTGTTTAAAATACAAGTCAGAAATGCTGGGTGAGCTGGATTTGCTTAATGTGTATCTAATTGGCACGGCAAAATAAACATCCACTGCTTCCCCTTTTTGCATACCCGGTTTCCATTTGGGTAAAAGATTTATTACGCGCAGTGCCTCTTTGTCTAATGATTCATTTACACCACGAACTACTGCTGCATCTTTTATATCGCCGGTTTTGCCTACGACAAAGCGAACCACTACAGTTCCGGAAATACCTTTCTCTGCTGCATCAGCAGGGTATTTGAGGTTTTTTGCGATAAATTGGTTGAGTGCATTTTCGCCGCCCTCGAACTGCGGCATTTGCTCTACTATCATAAAAGGTTTGTCTTTCTGATCTGCCTGGATGGCGCTTTCCTTAGGTGGGTAAGCCACGACGGTAAAGGAACCCGGGATGTTTTCTACCTTGGGGTTTTCGATTCCATTGAGGACGAAATTGATGGGAAGTGTCATTTGAACGTCTGTGTTTTCGCCTTTCTCGTCTTTGCCCGGTGTGTATGCCGGCATGGACTGGATGAGACGGATGGCTTCGTTGCTCAGACTTTGGTCGGGGCTTTTTGTGATTTTGATGTCTGTAATCTCACCGGTTTTGGTGATGACATACGTGGCGATTACAGTTCCCGAAATATTGCTGTTTTGAGCTGATACGGGATAGCGTAGTTTCTGAGCGATGTATTTGTTCATTTCCTGCTGACCGCCTGCAAATACCGGCATGGCGGCTGCCTTAGTGGGTGCTTCCTGAGCTTCGGCAGGCAGGGTTTCGGTGATGTTTTCGGCCAACAGCTCTTGGTTTGTATCTGTGGCGGGGCTTTCCTGCGGTGCTACGGTTTGCCGGATGTTGTTGTTGATTTTGTCCACCACTTTTTGTACGGTGGGGTTGCTCTCTGCTTTCTGAGCGAGCATCTGAGCGCCGTTGGTTATCAGCAATACCGATACCAAAGGAAGCAGGGTCAGGTATTTGGCCAGGCCGAGCGACGATGTTTTTTCCTTGTTGATCATGATAATACGTTTTTTAAGTTGTGATACGTTGAAATTATTAACTAAGTGTGCTGCAGCCGATTGATGTGTGAGACGGAGTAGGTGATACTGGTAGTTTTTGCTGTCGTGACCGGATACGATCACCCTTTTATCGGCCAGAAACTCCAGGTTCTGACGGATAGCGATTTTGGTGAGCCAGGCAAAGGGGTTGAACCAGAATGCAATGAGGGTGATTTCGCTGAGCAATACATCGAGTGAGTGCCACTCTCTGACGTGCGTCTGCTCGTGTACCATTATCTCTTTGAGGTCTTCGGGTTTGTGTATTTCGGGACTGATGAAAATCCATTTAAAGAAGGAAAAAGGGGCGGTTGCCTCTTTCATCCGAATGACGTTGACGTTGTTCAGTGTAATCCGTTCGCCACTTCCGGCCAGGCGGAAAATACTGTACATCTGAACAGCCATTCGCAGCGAAAGAACGACAACGCCTGCCAGATAGATGAGCCACAGGGCGCTCGAGAGATCGTACACCTCCCACCAGCTCCGTACGACGGGCTGTAAGTAGATGATTGGAAAATCGGATGCGTAGTAGGTGATGGTGGCTTTTACCGGCTCGCTTTTTTGCATGAGCGCCGAAAGATCGATAAACGGATAGATGGCAGACAGAAGTATGCTGCTGATAAGAATTCCGCGCTTCCACTCGAAGAAGGTGTCGCGGTCGAACAATAGCCGGTAGAATGCGTAGAACAGAGCCAGCGCAACGGTGGTTTTGAGGCAATAAAGAAAGAAAGGTGTCATGGCTGTACGATTTAGGGTCTGTTATTTCTTTTCAATGAGTCGGATAATCTCTTCGAGTTCTTCTTTCGAGATCTTTTGCTCGCGGGCAAAAAACGAGACCATCTCTTTGTATGAGTTTTCGAAATAGTCTTTGACTACGCCCGACAGGAATTTCTTTTTGTATTCCTCTTCGGCCACTATGGGGGTGTATTCGTAGGTGTTGCCGTAGCGTTTGGCGCGGAGGTAGCCTTTGCGTTCGAGATTTTTGATGACCGAGGCCAACGTGGTATAGGGTGGTTGGGGCTCGGGATACTTGTCGAGAAAATCTTTGATGATCCCGCTGCCGACCTGCCAGATAATCAGCATGGCCTCTTCCTCTTGTTGTGTCAGTTTTGTCATGGCGCTTAATTGTTTACGATTATATCGCAAAGTTACGAATGTTTCGTAGATATGCAAACAAAAACGAAAATATTTTTATTAAAATTGAATTGTTGGTATTGGTTTGGGGTAAAACCGGTTACCGGCGGTATGGTTAGTATTAAAAAAAGAGATACAATGATGAGACAGATTTTGGGATTTATGCTATGGGCAATACTGATTGCCACAGCAACGACAGCGCAGTCGCAAACAAAAGCGCAGTATGTGCACCCCGTCACTATTGATGGACAGGCAGAGGATTGGGGACAACGGATACATTATTACGACAAAACGAGCAAAACAAAATACGGATTCGGAAACGATGCGGAATACCTCTATCTGGTGTTTGTGGCGCTGGACAACTCCATGCAAACCCGACTGATGATGAGCGGGCTAAATATTTCACTCAAAACAAAGGTGAAGCCCAAAGCAACCGCACTGCTGAAACTGATTGGGCAAAGACCGGAACGAACTGAATTTGCGCCACCTGCGAATGGCGACTCCCGTCAGCCGGGAATGTCGCGAATGCCTGATTTGGAAACGCTCCGGAAATCGTATCTGCTGAGTAAACCGCGGCTCGAAACCACGGGTTTGGCCACTCAAAACAGCACATTTGAGGCAGGGGATGGCGGTTTGGTTGCGTTTCAGGTGAAATGGAACGACAATAAACAGATGGTGCTTGAGGTGAGAATTCCACTGTCTGAGTTGTTTGGCGCAAACTTCGACCTGACCAACATTTGCAAAAAAGAGATACGTATGGCCGTAGCTGCCGATGCACCAGAAATGCCCGAAAGAAGAGGTGGCGGTTCGTCAGAAGGCATGAGCGAGGGCATCAGTGTAGGCATGGGCGCAGGCATGGGCGGCGAGATGCGTGGCGGCGGTGGCGGTGGCATGAGAGGCGGCGGTGGTATGCGCGGCGGTGGTCGCTCCCGCGAAATGGGTGGCGAGGGTGCCCCTGTACGTGTGGCCTTTCAATGCAATATCGGATTAATGCCCAATCCATAGTTCGGTAAACAATAGATAAAGAATAATTACGTTCCAAATTTCGGGCCGGTTCGGGCGCGCATCTGCGTCCGGGCCGGCTTTATAAAATTTACACTTGTATCAGATGAAAAAAACAGTCAAATTTTTGATTTTATTACTTTCGGTACCATGGATTGGCTTGCAGGCGCAGGTTCGGCCCGATTCTGTTCAGATCAGCGCATGGTATATCGGCACAATGGATGAGGTATTGACCAAAATTTCGAAAGAGAAAGGGGTTGTGTTCAATTACGACCGCGAGTCGGCAAAAAAGATACAGATAGATTCGCCTCCTTTCAAACGCAGTCTCGAGAGTTTTGTGAAGAATGTGATTTGCTCGGGCAATCAACTCAAATATTACATCAACAACGAGGGCGTGATTTTTATTATCAATCAGTGGGACAAGCTGGCCGAAAATCAGGTAAAGAAAGAGGTGAAATACATCGGCGGCATTACCAAACAAAACTTCAACCTGTCGGGCACGGTGGTTGATGCCGGCTCGCACGAGTCGCTCCCGTTTGTCAATGTGTCGGTGAAGCAGACCAAAATAAGCACGGCAAGCAATGTGGATGGATACTTCACGCTGATGCGGGTGCCAACAGACACTTCCACCATTTTGGTCTCTTATATTGGATACAAACCCAAACTAATCCGGCTGACACCGGCATCGCCAACTTCGAAAATAGTAATAGAACTGGAACCCAATACACAGTTGCTCAGCGAAGTGGTGGTGATGGCCGAAAAACAGGATTTGCTGCAAACCAACGAAAAGGTGGGCATGATAAAGATGACTCCGCTGAAAATGAACACGCTGCCGAGTCTGGGCGAAAAGGATATTTTCCGCACTTTTCAGCTGATGCCGGGTATTAGTGCGGCCAACGAAAACTCGTCGGGACTCTACGTGCGGGGCGGAACTCCCGATCAGTCGCTGGTGCTGTACGATGGAATACCTATATATAATGTACAGCATTTGTTCGGGTTTTTCAGCGCATTCAACAGCAATGCAATCAAGGATATACAGCTCTACAAAGGCGGTTTCGATGCCAAGTATGGCGGTCGCCTGTCGAGTGTGGTAGAGATTACCGGCAAAGAGGGCAATCAGAAGAAGTTCAGCACAACGGCTGAGCTCAGTCTGATGTCGGCCAATGCCTATGTAGAGATGCCCATTGGCAAAAAAATGACTTTTCTGATCGCCGGCAGACGAAGCTGGCAAAGCCCGCTCTACAATCTGATCTATAAACAGGCCACCACGCAAAGCAATACACAATCAAGCTCATCTTCTACACCGGCCATGCCTTCCCGATTTGGCAACCGGGCACCCAATACGGCAAGTGCGACCTCCTATTTTTACGATTTAAATTCAAAATTCACCTACCGCCCGACCGCAAAGGATATCATATCGTTGAGCATCTACAACGGAAAGGATGATCTGGATAATGCCTTCAGCCCCAACAGAGGCGGTGGTGGCCCGATGGGTGGCGGGTTTTCGCAACTGAGTGTCAACAACACCGATGTCACCTCGTGGGGCAATACCGGTACCTCGGCCAAATGGTCGCGCAACTGGAATAAACGTTTCTATTCGAATGCCTTAATCAGCTATTCCGACTATTTCAACGACAGAAACCGCTCAACAAGCGGACAATACTACAACACGAGCAGCTCGCTGGTGACCATAAACAAAGGCTACAAAGAGAATAACCGGCTGGAAGATGTGTCGGCCAAGATTGATTTCGAATACAAGCTGAATAACAATCATCTTCTCTATTTCGGGTTCGACCATACGGTCAATAATGTCAAATACTCTTATATTCAGAATGATACGCTGACTATTCTCAACAGGGATGCACACAGCACACTTTCGGCTCTCTATTTGCAGGACAAAATGACCTTCTTCAAAAACAGACTCGAAATAAACCCGGGCATTCGGGCCAACTATTACAGCCTGACCGGGAAACGCTATTTCGAACCACGTCTGACATCCTCTTTTCAAATCAGCAAAAGATTTAAAATAAAAGGCTCTGCCGGATGGTACGAACAATTTGCCAAAAAGGTGACGCGCGAAGATGTGTTGCAGGGAAACCGCGAATTCTGGATGTTGTCCGATGGCAATCAGATGCCGGTTAGCTCGTCCACTCAGTTTGTGGTGGGGGCGGCCTACGAAACCAAAAACTACCTGCTCGATATTGAGGCGTATCACAAAAAACTGACGGATATTTCTGAATACTCCATTCGCTTTGATCAGCCGGCGACTTCCCGACCCGGGATGATCTCCCTTCAGTCTGAGACAACAAGTTACGAAAACAAGTTTTTCACCGGAAACGGATATTCCCGCGGAATTGATTTTCTGTTTCAGAAAAAATACGGGAATTACACCGGCTGGTTGGGCTACACGCTCAGCGAAACGGTACACAAATTCGATGCGTTTGGCGGATACAACTATTATGCATCGAACGATGTGACGCACGAATTCAAGGTGGTCAATACCTACAAATGGCACAACTGGGACTTTGCGGCCAACTGGATTTTCGCATCCGGAAAGCCCTACACATCGCCCGAGGGCATCTATCAGCTGACTCTGCCCGATGGCACTGTGAAACAATACTTTAATGCTTCGGTGAAGAATGGAAACCGTCTGCCCGATTACCACCGACTCGATATCGCGGCGACCTACAATTTCAAAATATCAGAACTTTATCCGTGCACACTCACATTCTCGGTCTTCAATCTCTACAACCGCACCAATGTGTGGTATCGTGAGTTTCAGATTGTAGAAAGTCAGGTGGTGAAAACCGATATCAACTATCTGGGATTGCTGCCGAATATCAATTTTAGTGTCAAATTTTAATAGCTAAACCGATGAAGAAAATAATTTCCATACTTGCACCGGCTTTTGCGCTGCTGGTTGCTTCCTGCGAAAAAGAGGATATACGCACAGCCGACACCAATCAGGTGGTGGTAGAGGCCTTTATGCACACCGGCGACACGGTGAAACTCAAAATCACCCGTCAGTTTGTGTACGACACAGATGCTACCTCATTCGAGCCGGTTTCGGGTCTCGACATCTCCATATCCGACGGCACTGCCAACTACGCTCTGCAGTCGACAGGCAACGGCAATTATACATCGACGCTGGTGGCCCAAAGCGGAAAGAGTTATACGCTCAGTTTCGACTATTTTGGCAAAAAGGTGCTGGCCTCGTGCATTGCACCCACTGCACCGGTCAACCTGAAAACCTCGGCACCCTCAATCCGTTACAACCCGATGTTATCCACCGATACATTCCGCTTTGTCACCGTGCGGTGGCAGAATGCAGAGTCAGATTACTATTTTGCCACTGTTTCTTGTCAGGAAAGCAATCCCACACCGGTCATGACCGGTTTTTATTCGGCAACAAGCACAACTATCGAGCCGGTCAAAACCGACTCTTTCCGACTGCCCGACCGTATGTTTCGCTATTACGGCAAACATCGGGTTGTGCTCTATCACGTCAATGCCGAATATGCCGCATTGTACAGGAAATATTCGAGCAATGCCGAGAGTCTGACCAATCCGCCTACCAACATTACCAACGGGCTGGGCATTTTTACGGCTTTTGCTACGGATACAGTTTGGATAAATGTGATAAAACGGACATCGTGAGGGTCGTGATGTAATATCAGGTGTTTTGTTAATAAGGTTGATGGTTTGATGATGTTCTTATTTTCTAATAAGGTTGAATGAGATTAGTCAATAAGGTTTATTAGGTGTTGGGTTGTCAACTGGAACAATTGGCAGAATAAATTGACTTATAATGCAAATGGCAGAAGGTCAAAATAAAAAGAGGATGCTCCGGTTGGGGCACCCTCTTTTTTTATATTTGACTTTACAGTCTGCTTACTTTTTGACTACCTGTTTAACAGCCGATCCGTTTTTGCCTTCCACCTTAATCAGGTAAACACCGGCATTCAGTTTCGAGAAATCAACGGTTGTTTTCACGCTTGTGATGTTCTTTTCAGAAATCAATGTGCCGTTTGCTGAATAAATTTTCAGTGTCGATTCGGCCAGGTTATCCGATACAGTCACGGTCAGTTTATCAACTACCGGATTAGGATACACATCCAGATTCATTATCTCAACTTCCTGAATAGCTGTTGGTGCAGCTTTCACTCCGATTGTTCCCAGGGTATTCAGTTCTGATAAATCCCAGGCAAGTCCTACGCCCGGCGCTGCCGGTGTAATTGTGGTAAACGAGCCGGTTACCGTCGTCGCTTTGATGATTCTGTATTTATCACCTACTTTGAATTGAGCCGTGTCTTGTTTGTTGATTTCCAGATTACCCATCAGAAATACAGAGCCTGTGCTATTCACTACATCGCACAGTTTAGCCTGTCTGTTCACATCAATTTTAAGGATACTACCTTTACTCATCAGCAGTGTGTTTACCACATTAAATGTGCCAACTCCGGTCATTCCCGGTGCCACTATACCACCTGCTTCTACACTGATTGCTCCGGCTATTTTACCAAGACCACCCAATGTGGCTCCGTTTTTTATGGTAACAGATCCTTCTCCTTTTTTGAATGCGATTGAGCCCAGAAGTAATTTTCCACCATTCACCACTGTTGTTCCGGTATATGTCAGTGTATCTGTCCAGGTCCATGCTGCGGTTCCTGTTTTTATCACATTTGCTGTACCCGAAATAGAAGCTCCAAACGACACATCAGTGTTGCGACTTCCTGTGGTAAATGTTCCATCTTTCAGGTAGGCGCCTTTTGTTCCGCGTAAATCGCCAAATTCAACAGCGGCACCGGTTGTGGTTGGGTATGCAATTCCGTCAACCAGATTGACGATAGCTTTTGCGTATCCATAGCTATTTGAGATACGTACATCCTGACCATTAAAGGTAATCTGTCCTGTAAATTCCGACCAGTCACCTTTCAGCTCAGAACGAACATAGGGTGGTGTCACTGTCAGATTTCCTCCTCCGATTAGTTTGCCATTCAGGTAGCACCTTCCGTCGGGTTCAAATGAGGCGGTTGAGCCGGTTGGTACGATCAAATCCCAAGAGGCCGTTTCGCTTGCCTGCACATTTGCCATAGCCAACTTTCCTCCCAAGAGAGTGATTGAGCCTGTGCCGACACCATTCGTATTTGCAAGTTTTGACCCCAGAATCAGGGTACCCTCTTTGACAATTGTCCCACCGGTGTATAGGTTTGCAGCATTCAATTGCAGATTACCACTACCGGTTTTTATCAGTCTTCCTTTTCCTGAAATAACATCCAACAGAGTCATTGTACTACCGGGAATTACGTTCAACGTGCAATCACCATTGTCTAATATCAGCTTGCGATTTGTACTTGTAGCCGAACCAACCAGGCTAAAGGTACCACCACTTTTTAAGACCAGATTTTCTGCCTCATCGGGTGCAGCGCCTATCGAACTAGCCAAACCCGGATCGTCCAGATTTGTGATTTCAAGTGTACCACCTTCAATAATTGTTTTTCCGGTGTAGGCGTTTTCATTAACCAGACGAAGGGTTCCGGTTCCTTTTTTCGTCAAACCGCCTGTTCCCGAAATTATTCCTTTACCGGCAATTGTGTAGTTGGCGCTACCATCTACCACGATGTTTTTTACAAAAAGCGGGGTCGCCATATAGACCATTGTGTTCGCTTTTCCCCTATCGTCAAACACTACGCTATCCTGATTTACGAAAACATCGCTCTGACCATTGCGAATCCATGCGGCCGTATTGGCCATATCCCAAAGTTTAGCTGTGCCCGACCATACAACTTCACTAGCAGGACGGGTCGATTTTATGGTCAATACAATTGAGCTGTCTTTCTTGGTCAAAGAGTACGGGTACTCATCGCAACCGGTAACTTTTATCTTGTTTAAATCCCCTTTAAATCCATTTTTATAAGCCAATAATTTATATTCTCCGGGGGTAAGTTTGCTATTTAACTTATTAATAGAAAATGTTATTGTATCCAATACAGAAACGATTCCGTTTACCTGAACAAAATCATTCTTTCCGGATATTCCGGTTGGGTCATCAGACAAATCAAAATGATTTACCGCGCCCACCTCTTCTGTCAGGTTATTAAATGTAAGGGTGTCAGCCGATGCCATTCCTGCACCGGGAATAATTGCTGCACCATATTTCAGCAACACATCGCCACCAAAATATCCGCTACCACCAATTCGTCCTCCTGTCAATCCTTTGGCCATTGGGCCACCCCAAACGCCACCATACACAGTCACCGGACTGTTTTTCAGACTATCATTAACAATCAATGCGCCATCCCAAACGGTGGTTTTTCCGGTAAATACGTTTTTGTTGTTCAGAGTCAGTGTGCTTTTTCCCACTTTAACCAAAGGCATGTTGCCATCCAGTATACCTGTGCCGTTAAACGAATAATCTATTGGTGAATGTACCGTGATTTTTCCCGGTTTCATTACACCGTTTAATGTGATCGGTCGGGTATTATCACCTGCTAAGTCAAATAGCAGAGTATCTCCATCGGCAAAAGGTGCTGTGGTAGAACCAGAATGCCAGTTAGCGGCCGTTTTATCCCACACAGAAGTAGTGGTATTTGCCCAATGTAATTTTGCTTCTACAATAGGGGGTGGTGGTGGGGTCTGCATATCATATCCCAAATAGAAATCGGGATAAGCAGCACCGATACGTCCCTTGGTAGAGTGCTCCATACGGTATCCGGGATTTTGCATCAGGTTGTAAATGCGATTTGGTGCAACGTCCCACGACATATAAAGTCTCATAGCACGGTGAGTATTCTCTTCCAGCAACATCTCTTCGCGCCAGTCGCCGTAAAAATCGCCCCAGGCAGAAGGTCGTCCGTTGTATGCTCCCATGTGAACGCCCTCATTATAAACGCTGTACATCCGGTTATCTCCTTTGTTGTTTGATGTACTCCAGTTTTCGATAGCAGGTGCAGAACTTACAGCATTAACACCGTCAATAAACTCACGTCCCAGATTGGCATCCCACCAGATATCCCAGGTTGGGAAACGGGGATAATTGTGTGTTATTTCTACTCCTTTGCAGCTAAACAGACCCGGAATAATGGAAAAATATTCTGCACCCTTGTGGCGCGGATCGTAATCTCCGGCATCACCGCGGCTAAGGTCGCCCAGCTCGGCCAAAAAATGTTTCTTGATGTAATCTCCGGTCAATGCGTCGTTTATAGACATACCGATCAAAGAACTGTTGTTTTGCTGAATAGCAAAAAACTCATATCCGGGACGATCCGGATCCATATCCATCAGTCGGTAATGGTCTCCGTGTGTAAAATTAGTGTTGTCAAAAAGTGTTTTTCCGTCATGATCTACGGCAGATCCTAAAAACACAACCTCGTCTTTTCCGTCATTATCCACATCGAAACACAAAATATTGTGTGCTTGAGACAGGCCTCGTTTTGCGCCAAATTCATAACCCCAACGCCAGCGCTCTGATAGTTTTCCATTTCTGTAATCAAAAGCAAATGCAGGGGTGTTGTTTCCTCCGGCACCTCTCACCAATACTAGGCTGGGCAGTACACCATCCAGATAGGCTACCGCAAAATAGATGTACATAGGTCTTTCATTCGCACCATACCGGGTGTAGCCATTTGTGCCTGTTACCGGATTCCATCCATTGCCCGGCTCAAAGTTTGTTCGTGCTTTTTCTTTACCGGTTGCTCCATCAATTATTGAAAGAAACTCAGGTCCTGTTATATCTGTTTGATATCTTGTTTTCCCATCTTTTCCAAATCCATAAGTATCTGTATCTCCAATGCGCACACTGTCTTTTGAACCGTAATTAAAGACTGTTTCTTCGCACGTTTTGGTAGCGACTTCGGCTTTGCCATCTCCGTCGAAATCGGCAACAGCCATTACTCCGTGTCCGTTTACACCACCGCTTACATTCGCCCCAAGGTCGCATCTCCAAAGCAGTGTGCCATCCAATTCATAACAATCGATTTTCAACGGACGTGAAGTAGGTGCCACAGATCCTTCGTAACTTCTCAATATAATGTATTCCCATTCACCATCTGCATCCACATCGCCAACCCATGTCGAGCCAGAGCTATATGGATCAACCTGTGTGCCGGAGCTATTTGTCACTAATGGTGCATCGGGCTCGGGTGTCAATGGCATTCTGATATATCGCCCCACTACTGTATTTGCTTTCAGTGTATAAGATTTTGAAGGCGCTTGTTCCACACCATTTACAATGGCTCTGACATAGTAGATGTTGTCGATTGTCACATTTACACCTTTGTCGAGAAAGTTGGTAGATGTCGTTAGATTACTGGCAATTTTAATTTCGCCGGATGTCGTTTTACGGTAAAGATTAAAGGCGACATCTTCCGGATCTGTGCCTAAAAGGCGCCATCCGACATATACATCGCCGCTTCCCTTGCTCAGTGCAAGTACTCCCCTGCTCAGTTTTTCAACGATTCGCTGCGCAAATGTGTCGGTTACCCCGATGCACGCAAAAAGCAGAACTCCAATAAAAAGTAGTTTAGTTTTCATTTGTGTAGATTAAGATTAATAGCAATATTAGATTGAAATGCAAAATTACAAAGTTATAAAATCATTGAAATGGAATATTATCCATATTAATATATATTTGTACAAATAGGGCGTAAAATTCCTTTTTTTTGAATGAATTCGGATGTTTCATTATTTATTCACATTTACATACAAAAACAATGCATTTGAACGTTTATCTTTGCAGGTAGTTTACTCAACAACACCGATAGCCCATGGATAATCAGATTTTTCAAATCGCGCAACGTCTTTATTTTTACCGTCGAACCAAACGATTACCCTACCCATCTCAATTCGCAGCGCGGACAGGAGTTTAATATGGTGATAGATGGTGCTCTTTTACTCGAAATTGGAGGTAAACAACTCACTCTCGAATAGGCTGATAGCATTTGCTTCGATGCATCCTTGCCCTATGGCATGACAGCACTCAACAATGAGCCAATTCTATTTTTGGCTGTTATTCTCTGAATAATTCGTCCCTGTTACAAACATAAAATATATACAAATGCTGGATAAGTACTTGACTCAAACTCAATTTTGTTCTCAGGCAGATTTCAATGCCAATTTTCGTATAAACATCCCTGATAATTTCAATTTCGCGTATGACATTGTAGATGCATGGGCCGAAAAAGAGCCCGACAAGAAGGCGCTTTGCTGGACGAATGACAAAGGCGCTCACCGTGATTTTACGTTTTCCGAAATAAAAGAACAAAGCGATCGTACCGCAGCCTACTTCCAATCGTTGGGCATTGGCCATGGCGATATGGTGATGCTGATATTAAAGCGACGATTCGAGTTTTGGTTTTCAATAATCGCTTTGCATAAACTGGGGGCAGTTTGCATTCCGGCTACTCACTTGCTCACGCACAAAGATATTATCTATCGAAATAATGCAGCTGATATAAAAATGATTGTTGCTGTTGGCGAAGAGGAGGTGATTACACATGTCAACCGGGCTATTTCGCACTCGCCCTCGCTCAGGATGGTGGTCTCTATCGGCGAAATTGTACCTGAGGGATGGCACGATTTTCATGCCGGAATAGAGTCTGCTTCAGCTTTTATCAGACCCGACAATGTGAACGATAACGATGATATTTCGCTGATGTATTTTACATCCGGTACCACCGGAAATCCGAAAATGGTGGCACACGATTTCACCTATCCGCTGGCGCACATCATTACAGCTTCGTATTGGCACAATGTGGGTGAAGAGAGTCTGCATCTGACACTGGCCGATACCGGCTGGGGAAAAGCGGTATGGGGAAAACTGTATGGACAATGGATTGCCGGATGCAATGTTTTTGTGTATGATTTTGACAAATTTACACCTGTCGATGTTCTGACCATGATAGAAAAGCACAAAATCACCTCATTTTGCGCACCACCGACAGTATTCCGCTTTTTAATCCGGGAGGACCTGACCCAATATGATATCTCATCACTAAAATATTGCACCATTGCCGGTGAAGCTCTCAATCCCAAAGTGTATGAAGAGTTTCTGAACCTGACCGGTATCCGTCTGTGTGAGGGATTTGGCCAAACCGAAACAACACTAACCATCGGTACATATCCCTGGGTAGAGCCAAAACCCGGTTCCATGGGAATTGTCAATCCGCAATACAAGGTTGATTTACTTACACCCGACGGCAGAAGTGCCGAAGCGGGTGAGCAGGGGCAGATAATTATTCGGCTGAATGAAGGTGAAAAAGTATTGGGTCTTTTCAAAGAGTATTACAGGGATTCCGAACGCACACATGAAGCCATGCACGATGGAATTTATTACACCGGCGATGTGGCGTGGCGCGATGAAGATGGGTATTTCTGGTTCGTAGGCCGTGCCGATGATGTGATCAAGAGTTCCGGATACAGAATTGGCCCTTTTGAGGTAGAGAGCGCATTAATGACGCATCCGGCAGTGGTTGAGTGCGCTATAACGGGTGTTCCTGATGATATTCGGGGGCAAATCGTAAAGGCAACTATTGTTCTGGGAAAAGACTACAAATCCAAAGCAGGTGATTCGCTGGTGACTGAAATACAGGAACACGTAAAATCGGTCACTGCACCCTACAAATATCCCCGCATCATCGAGTTTGTAGAAGAGTTGCCCAAAACAATCAGCGGTAAAATCCGCCGGGTGGAGATTCGGGAAAAGGATAATCAATAAACAAAAAACAACGGAGATGAGATTCAAAGCGTTTATAGTCGGATTAACCTCTTTCATCGCAGTAGGATTTGCGCAATATGTGCCGGATGAGTTGGGAAAATCATTTTTGAAGCGAACAATACAAATGCCTGACGACTATGAGGGTAAGGTAGTTTGCACATTGATAAAGAGACAAAACCCCAAACCGACCGGCCGTGCCATTCTTTATGTACATGGCTATAACGATTACTTTTTTCAGGTAGAAATGGCCAATCGCTTTACTCAGGCGGGATACAATTTCTATGCGGTGGATTTGCGCAAGTATGGGAGGTCACTACTTAAAGGACAGTTTCCGACCAATGCCCGCAACCTGAACGAATATTTTGCCGATATAGATTCTTCTATTTCATTGATTAAAGGCGAGGGAAATAAACAGATTTTTCTGATAGGTCACTCGACCGGCGGTCTTATTAACCTGAGTTCGGGATAAGAAAATCTCAGAAAAAGTTGCATCATAAGAGGTTTT
>CAZHNZ010000002.1:0-64778 GCA_964534355.1 uncultured Parabacteroides sp. | reverse complement strand
GATGGATAAAAGAGAGACAGATTTGTTAAACATGATGCATCCAGGCAATGAAGGGAAAGTTCTTACCAATAAGCTTTTGCGTATAAGTGCCACGAATATATTTCGTATGAATCAGGATATTTATTCTTTTCTGATGCGTACGCTCACCGTCAATCGGGTGATTCATTACATTACTCCGCTGACAGAATATTTTACCGAGAGAAGTAAGTTTGGTAATTATTCGAAGCTTTATGTAAACATCGGTGTAAATCATTTAGATATTTTCTGCTATCACCGCAACAAACTCAATTTGGTAAATAGTCATGCCTATACGACTATTTCGGATGCTGCCTATTTTGTTTTGGCTGCGTGGGAAAAGCATCAGTTACATCAGTTGGATGACGAATTACATGTTTGCGGAAATCCATCTCTGCGAAAAGAGTTGATGCCTTTACTTTCGAAATATGTAGAGCGGGTGCTGCCATTGAATCCTCCGTTGAGTTGGTTTGTTGTGCCCGCAAATAAAATAGTATTACCCATGGACCTCAAAACAATTTCATTATGCGAATAATTGGTGGTGAATTCAGAAGCAGAAGATTCGACGTTCCCAAAAATATTACAGCGCGACCTACAACCGATTTTGCCCGCGAAAATCTATTTAATGTATTGGAAAACAATTATCTCGATATAGAAGAATGTGTTGCACTCGATCTGTTTGCAGGCACCGGCGCCGTTAGTTTCGAGCTTTTATCGCGTGGTTGCAAAAGAGTGACCAGCATTGAAAAAAGTCATATCCAGTTTTCGTTTATATGTAAAGTTTTGAATGAGTTAAAGGCTAACCGGATGATACCGGTGAAAGGTGATGTGTTCAAATTTATCAGAAGTACGAATGAAAAATTCGATTTTATTTTTGCCGATCCGCCTTACGATTTGAAAGAGCTCGACACCATTCCTTCTCTTGTATTCGATTGTAATTTACTCAGCGATGATGGCCTGTTTGTGCTCGAACATTCGCGCAACAACGATTTTTCTGCAATGCCTCAGTTTTTGCAGAAGCGGGTATATGGTAGTGTGAATTTTAGCTTTTTCTCGTTACAGAAGGGGGCTGAATAGCCGGATAATCGATTCAAGAAATCGTGTGCCCAGGGGCCTTTTTACCCATTGACTTAAAATAATGCGGTTGCATCTGTTCTGATCCTGAAGAAATATCTCTTTGAGCTGAATGGCCGTTTCGCGGTTGTATATGAAGGTGTTGATTTCGAAATTATGCTCGAAGCTTCTGAAATCGAGATTAGTAGAACCTACAGTCGAGATATAATCATCAGAAACAATCATTTTTGAGTGCAAAAATCCCTGTTGATACAAATACACTTTAACCCCGGCTTTCAGGACCGATTTCAGGTAAGAGTTTGTGGCCCGTTGCACCATTATGGTATCGGACTTTGCCGGAATCATCAGCCTCACCTCTACGCCACTTAAAGCTGCGGTTTGAAGCGCTGTCAGCAAACTTTCGCCCGGCAAAAAGTAGGGTGTTTGCAGATAGATGTATCGTTTGGCGGTGTAGATCAGTTTCAGATAAGCATGAAGAATCTCCCGCCATTCACCAAACGGGCCACCACACACAATTTGTACAGGCAGAATTCTATTTATCTTAAATGAGGTTTCGGGCAGATAATTTTTTAGTGGAAGCAGCTCTTTGGTGACGTAATACCAGTCGATAAGAAATGCAGATTGCAAAGCCTCTACGCCGTTGCCGGTTATGCGCAAATGCAAATCTTTCCAGTCTCCCCATGTCACGCCTTTCCAATAGCGATCTGCGATATTCATGCCACCGGTATAGCCTGTTTTTCCGTCTATTACAACAATCTTTCTGTGGTTGCGGAAATTGATTTTGCTAGTCAGCCGGTGAAATCTGACTTCCAGAAAACTAAACACTTCGATGCCGGCACTTCTCATCTCTTCGAAGAAACTGACGGGCACTTTCCAGCATCCTACGTCGTCGTACAGCATTCTGACTTTTATGCCTTGTTTTGCCTTTTCAATAAGCAAATCTTTCAGCTTATTGCCTATTTCGTCGGCTTCAATAATGTAATATTCAATATGAATTTCTCTTTCCGCCAGACTGATGTCTATCAATAGTTGATCAAATTTTAGTTTTCCCTGATCGTAAATTGTCAGTTCATTTTGTGTGGAAAGCGGAAATTGATTCAGGTGATTGAGATATTTCGACAGTGTAGAATAGACGGGGTCAATAACATCCTGATTCGTGTTTTGGGAAGGGTAGGCGTGCAGATTGATCAATTTTCTTCTTTTTTTGCGCGAAATAAGCCGTTGTCGGGTATAGTCCATGCCAAAAAAAAGATAAAAAATGATGCTCAGAAAAGGAAGTAAGAAAAACAATAAAATCCAGGCCAGAGTTTTCACCGGATTGCGGTTGCCTGCAATCACGACGATTACTCCTGCTACTGTTGTAATCAGATAAAGGATTTGAAGCGTAATGGTCAACCAGTGACCCGAACTGAAAAACATCATATCCGTTTTCTTTATACAACAAAGGCAGATCTGTAATTTCTGCCTTTGTTATGGATTTTTTTTCGGTTGATTATTTATTGTTGATAATCGACATACACTCTTCGTAACTCAATTCCGTCGGAACTTTGCCTTTGGGTATCTTGTAATTCTTTTTCTTATATGCAATGTACGGGCCATATCTACCGTTGAGCACTTCTATTTCAGGATCTTCCTCAAATGTTTTAATCTGTTTCTCGCTCTCTTTCTTGCGTTTTTCTTCAATCAACACTATGGCCTCATCGAGCTTAATGGTCATCGGATCGCCGCCTTTGGGCAGAGATACAAACACATTATTGTGTTTTACATAAGGACCGAAACGTCCGGCACCTACTGTCACCTCTTTTTCTTCGTATTCGCCCAAAGTACGGGGCAGTTCGAAATGTTTCAGCGCTGCCTCCAGGCTTATAGTCTCCATAGATTCGCTCTTTTTCAAAGATGCAAAAACAGGTTTCGCCTCCTCATCGGCTGTGCCAATCTGAACAACCGGTCCGAAACGACTGATTTTCACAGATACCTGACGACCCGATTTAGGGTCAATGCCCAGTATCCGTTCGCCTACCTTATGTTCGGTTTTTATTGCCGACGTCTTTTCTACGACGGGGTGAAATGCTTTGTAAAACGAATCAATAGCAGTAGTCCACTCTATCTCACCATCGGCAATATTATCGAACTCTTTTTCGACATTGGCCGTGAAATTGAAATTCAGAATGTCCGGGAAATATTCAGTCAGGAAATCATTGACAACAATACCGATATTGGTCGGGAATAATTTGGCTTTTTCGTTGCCAACCATCTCTTTGCCCGTAGTATCGCTTATCTTATTGCTTTTCAGTTTGAGGGTATTAAACATCCGCTCTTCTCCGGTTCTGTCTCCCTTTTCTACATATTCTCTCTGTTGAATAGTTGAAATAGTCGGCGCATAGGTAGAGGGACGACCGATTCCCAACTCTTCCAGCTTTCTTACCAGACTAGCTTCTGAATAGCGGGCAGGGCGTTGAGTAAATCGTTCTGTTGCACTAATTTCAGTAAAGTCAAGCAGTTCGCCCACGCTCATTGGTGGCAATAATCGGGCGTCGCTATCGGATGATTCCACTTCATCGTCTGTCGATTCGCGATAAACACGCAGAAATCCATCAAATTTGATGACTTCGCCAATGGCCAGAAATTTGTATTTATTATCACCAATACCAATTGTAACGGTGGTTTTTTCGAGTTCGGCATCGCTCATTTGCGATGCAATGGTGCGTTTGCGAATGAGGTCGTAAAGTCGTTTTTCCTGTGCTGTTCCATCTATCTCTACCTTATTCATGTAGGTAGGACGAATGGCCTCGTGAGCTTCCTGAGCGCCTTTGGATTTGGTGTGGTATTGACGTGTCTTTACATACTGTTCTCCCATCGATTGGGTAATCTCTTCTTTGGCCGTAGCTATGGCCATTTCCGACAGATTCATCGAGTCTGTACGCATGTAGGTAATGTGACCGGCTTCGTACAATTTTTGGGCAACCATCATGGTTTGCGAAACCGAGAAGTTGAGCTTACGCGCTGCTTCCTGTTGCAAAGTAGAGGTGGTAAATGGGGCTGCCGGCGATTTTTTTAGAGGTCTCTTCGTTATCTCTTCGATAGGGAAATCTGCTTTTTTGCATATTTCGAGCAATGCCAGAGCCTCTTCTTTGGTTTGTAAGCGCTGATTGAGTTCGGCTTTCATCTCTGTGATGTTGCCTTTATCATCTTTTACTTTAAACAGAGCAACTACGCGGTAAGCTGCATCCGCTTTGAATTGTTGTATTTCGCGTTCGCGCTCCACAATTACACGCACAGCCACCGACTGAACACGACCAGCTGAAAGTGCAGGTTTTACCTTTCTCCACAGTATTGGCGATAATTCAAAGCCCACAATCCGATCGAGTATCCGACGTGCCTGTTGAGCATTCACCAGATTGTAATCGATGCTTCGTGGGTTGTCTATGGCATGTAAAATGGCATTCTTGGTAATTTCGTGAAATACAATTCTCTTTGTTTTTTCGGCAGACAATCCCAGTACTTCGAACAAATGCCAGGCGATTGCCTCTCCCTCGCGGTCCTCATCGGAAGCGAGCCATACCGTTTCTGCTTCTTTCGAAAGTTTACACAGTTCATCAACCAGTTTCTTTTTGTCGGTCGGTATTTCGTAAAGTGGTTTGTAGTTGTTTGAGATATCAATACTGAAATCTTTTTTCTTTAAATCGCGAATGTGTCCGTAGCTCGACAAAACTTTATAATCTTTACCAAGAAACTTCTCGATAGTTTTAGCTTTGGCCGGGGACTCAACAATAACAAGGTTTTTAATCATAACAGAGCAATTTTCTCCTGATTTGAATTTTAAATGCGCACAAAATTAATTAAAAATCAGAACGTATAGCCTATCCCAACCATAAAATTGAAGTTTTGGGCAGGTATTCCGTACCAGATGTCGTATTTTTGGAATAAAATGTTGTTTAGTTTGGCAAATGCAGACAGATTGCTGCTAAATAAATGGCGGCTGCTGATATCCATTTGATGAACAGGGGCCATATTTACGTTTGTAAATGCAACTTGCAGTGGGTCTATGGCAACTCTTCCGGTTTCCAGTCGGTAATCCAGTTCCACAGATGTCTTTGGGGTAATGTTTACGCTGCTGTTGAGGTTCAGTTCAAAGGTCGGTTTACCCCACGCTTTGACGTTAGCAACCGGTGTTGCTGCATCTTTCAGATTTACATCGTAGCTGTTGTAAACCATGCGCAAATCAATTTCTGCTGTTTGTCCGTAACTCCATTTCCCTTCTACACCTACACTCAGCTGTTTGGTGTCGGTGAGCAATGGCACCAAAACCTGACGCCACGATGCTGTGTAGAGTGAGCTAAAATAGTATGCCTCGCCGTTTTTGTATTTCGAAAACAGTTCCAGACTCAAATGTGGTATTGCCGTTGTCTGTATACCTAAGCGTAAATCAACCGGGGTGTATGTGTCTTTCAGGCGTAGAGCCGGATTCAGGTACCTCACAGTCGCATCTGCCTTTTGCAGCGTATATACATCGAGGCCACCACAAAACTCGCCGTTCAGGCTAATCCTTGGGCTGATATTCCACCGTGCAAATGCAGCCGGTGAGAAATAAGATTTGGCTTTGCCCGAAAAGCTGAATTCAGAGCGTACACCTATTTTATATTCAAGATTTCCGGTTTTGCTTGTGTAATAAGGACTAAATTCCAGAATGCCATAGTTTACTGCCTGATATGTGGAATCTAATTTGCGGTTGTCTGTATCGTATATATAATTCTGTACAGAGGCTTTTAGCCCCAGTGTAGATTCTTCGCTCAGTTTGTTAAACAAATGACCCGTCAGAATAATCTGATGTTCCCTGTCGCCCTTGATATACACGCTATTAGCATATTTTTTATCCACATAGTTGTAGTCCACACCTGCCTCATAGCTGAATGAAGCATCCGTAACCGACTGAATGTTGCCGGCCAGCCCGAAACAGTTGAATATCTGACTCTTTCCAGACGCCCGTACCGGTGCATAAGGCATAAAAGTGAGTAAATTATTCTGTATTGAATCCGGAAAATTGAAAGCGCTGTGCGAGTAATATGCTTTGGCATTCAGCTCTATCTTTTCGTATTTTCTGAAATAGAGTCCACTCAGCAAATTATCGGTGTTGAAGAATCGCTTCTCTTTGCCGGTTTGGGCAGTGGTTCGGTAGTCATTGGTTATCCGGTGGTCGAAACTCAATGTCAGACTTTCATTCTCTTCTTCTATCCATTTTATTCCGGCTTTGGCGTAACTATTGGTCGGTAGCCCGATTGCCACTTCGGCAAAACCTTTCTGATTCTGAAACGTCATATTCGACATTTTTTTCTCAGGTAAAACGGTTTTCCATTGTAGAGGAAATGGTTTGCTAAATGGTGAATAACCATATTTAATGGCCGTTTTGGTTACTTTGGCCTCGTTTATTTTGGGCAATACATCAATGCGTACAGCCTCTTTCAGCACAGGTATGTAGGTGCGTTCTATCACCATTTTGCGTTGTAGAGTGGTATCCTGATTTTTTTGTCCCTGACCCTTTATTTGCCATGTTGTAAGCAGCAGTAGAGACAGATATAGCATTTCTCGTTTCATACGATTTGTTTTTGGTTGTTTGAACTAACAGTAAATTCCGTGGATCGATAAACTAATTACTCTACATGCCTGTTGGTGGCGCTTCGTTGCTAGTTTCGGGTTTTACAGGTTCTACTATTGTCATTCGTTCTTCAATCATTTTCGAAATTACCTCATCTTTTTGTTTGTAGTTATTTTTCAAACTAATCAGATACTGACGTGCCTGAAACAGATCATTCCGGCTGATGTAAATATCAGTGAGCAATATAAAGCATCTTGCCAACCAGTGTTGGTGAGGTGTTCCCTTGTCAATAAAGTCGAATATCTCTTTTTCTGCCGATGTGGTACTTCCCGATTTGAAGTAATGCTCAGCCAACAGAAAGCGGGCTTCTGCACCATAAATACTACGGGTGTTTATGGCAATAATGGCCAAATCAGGTGCAATATTCTGTGTCTGATTGAGTGCAATATACGATTTCGCGCGGTAATAATAGCACTCTTCTTTCATCTCTTGTGTGGTTTTCGGATCGTTGATCAACAGAGTCGATACGGATACCGTTTTCGGGTACTGAGCTGTTTGCCAGGCTGAGCGCATCAATCCGATTCGTGAAACCGTTTTTGATTTTTGGCTCGAAGCTTTTTGATCCAGTTTTTCGTAAGTCAGATAGGCTTCTTTGTAATCGTTGCGGGCCAGTTGCATTTCGCCCATTTTTTGTAAAGCATTTTCTGTAAATTTGTTGTCTGCTCTGTTCAGTATTCGTCTGAAACAGGCACCTGCCTGCACCGTATCTTCATTGTTATACGATAGTGTAGCCAGATAATGGTTAGCATTCAGCGAAAACACACCGTCAGGAAATTCGGCCAGATATTTTCCCAGACTCGTTGTTGCTGTGGCAATGTCGTTTTTCATATATGCCTTCTCGGCACCCAGATACATCAGCGAGTCCTGTTCCGACGACGAAAATTGCACTTTGCCATCCAATGTTTTCAGGAATGCTGCATACTCATCTATCTTATTCAGATCTTTGAATATACGTTTTAAGTCTTCGTTGGCCACAGTTGCCTCTTCGCTTGTGGGGAAAGTGCTCATCGTATATTTATACCACTCAACAGATTTTTCTGTGTTGCCCATACCAAAGTAGAGCATACCCATCTGCACGCCGGCGTCGCGGGTCAGTTCGCTTTGCGGAAACTCTTTGGTGAGTTGCACATAGCTTTTCACGGCCATCTCTTTCTGATCCAGAAGTTCCAGTGCACGTGCCTTTTCGTACAACGCATCATCCCGGTAGTCCGACTGAGGGAATCTATCGTATATTTTGTCCAGCAATTCAATTTTTGCATTGTATTTCTTCAAAATTCCTCTCATCATTGCCTGCTGAAACAGGGCATAGTCGGCTACTGCCACCGAAGTTTGGGCCGCAGAAGCATAATAGTTCTCGGCACCCGAATAGTCCCTTGCCTGATATCTGCAATCGCCAAGTCGGTTCAGGGCATCGCCTGTTATGCCGGCATTAAAAAGATTGTTCGTTGTCAGCTGTTTCTCAAAATTCGATTGAGCCTTGGCATAATCCTTCATCCTGAAGTAGCAATACCCCAGGTTATAGTAGGCCAGAGCCAGATTGTCGCGGTTACTACCGTTGGTCTCGTTTATATAAGTCGTGTAGTTTTGAGTCGCTTTGATGTAGTTGTTTTGGCGGTAATAGATCTCACCTACCCAGAAAAAAGCATCCGAATAGGCATCATTGTCCAGTTTCCCCAGGCTAATGGCCGGACTGAAATACTTCATCGCATTGTCCGCATCTTTGTCTATCACACTTTGCGCACCGAGCTGAAACAGCACCCGCTGTTTAGCAGCCAGTATTTTGGTATTGGGTTGTTTTATTTTTTGTATCGATTTCAGCGCAGCCTCGTAGTTTTTGGCTGTCAGATATACCTCAGACAGGAAATTACTCACCTGATCTGTGTAAGTCGATTGCGGAAACGTGTTCAGAAACTGCTCAAAAACGACCACCGATTCATTGAATGGCGAATACGAATTTTCGTGCAGCAACATTGCATAGTTATACAGCGCCAGCTCTTTAATCTTCAAATCCGACGAGCTTTTCGAGGCAGCCTCAAACGCCATCAACGCACTCTTCTTATCATTCAGTTTCAGATTCGACTGTCCAATGTAGTAGTAAACCAGCTGATTAAGAGGCTCTTCGGGGCTGATTGCCATTTGCAGATACTTCACTGCCTGACTGTAACTCTTTTTGTTAAAGTGCATTCTTCCAAGCAGATACATACTACTGTAAAGTGGTGTACTCTCTTTTTGCGCATACAGCGTCAGATACTGAATGGCCTTAGCTGTATCGCCCGCAAACGAATAACTCTCACCGGCTATTCGGGCAGTCTCGGCAGCCATATCGTTGTTTCTGATTGCACCCGTATTGGTTTCAATGTACCGTATTACTGCCGGATATTTGCGCTGCACAAAATCTATCTGAGCAATGTAAAAAGAGGCATTATCCAGCAGTTCGGCATACGATTTCGAAGCCTCGAATCCTGCCCTTGCCTCTTCAAATTTCTTTTCGCGGTAGTCAAACCACGCCAGGTAATAGCGTGCAGCACCCGCAAATACACTGCTTTTCCCCACTTCCCCAAACAGTTTTCGGGCAGCCACCGGATTGTCTGTCGAAAGATGCGAAAACGCCAGTCTGTATCGACAGGCATCAGCTTCCTTTGCCGACAATTGTGGCAAATCTACTTTTTCATAATTTTCAACAGCCATTTTGTAGCTGTTTTTCAGAAACGAAATATTCCCCAGTAGAAACATCGCTCTGTCGTAAAACCTCGAATTCGAATATTTTTCCGTAAAATCTTTCAGCAAAGCTTCCCGGTTTTCATTTCCCAGTTCATAAACCGATGCCGCCCGGTAATACGCCATCTCTTCTGCCGATGCTGCATCCGGCTTCCAGCTTTCCAGTTTATCCAGCTGCACCAGACAACCCGCATAGTTCCCCGTCCTGTAATACTCAGCCGCCGTTTTCAGCGACACAAAACCTGCCGGTACACGCTCGTTTCCCCATGCCGGGTTCATACCCGCACCCATCGTTATACAAAATAGAAATGAAAAAAGAGTTCGTCTCATACAATATGTTTTAATATAACAATTTGCAAATTTAATAAAATAGAACGAAAGTCACGTTTTTTATAAACAGCTTAACTATCTTAACGGTTCATCCGCGTCGTTTAGTCTCTCAGTTTACACCTTTCTGCCCTCTTCTCTGTTCAGAAACCGCTCTACCGCTTTCCGTATCGAGCCCAGTCCAAACAATTCCGGTTTCAGATCAGCCACCGGCACAAAAAAGCTCTCTTCCACATCATCATTCGCTTCCGGATTTTCCGTCTTATCCGCTGTCCCTCTGAAAAACAGATCCAGCGTATGCACATCAAACCCCGAATAACAGTATATATTGGGCAGCGAATAGAGGAACTCAACTGACCTCAGTTGTATCCCGGTCTCTTCCTCAACTTCCCTCAAAACAGCCTCTTCCGCATTTTCACCCATGTCCACAAATCCCCCCGGCAAATCATACGTCCCTTTCGCCGGCTCATCCTTTCGTTTGCACACCAGCAATTCCCCCCGTTCATTAAATATAAACGCAGCCACCGATGCCGACGGATTAAAATAATAGACAAATCGGCAATTATCGCAAACTTTCGACTTAAAATTATTAATTCTAAACTCAGACGCCCCGCATTTCGGGCAATACACAAACTGTTGAAGTGGATGTTCCATGGTTTTCTCTCATTAAATATTACGACAAATACAAATGCGAATCTTCTTTATTTTCTTTTCTCTTGGGCGTGCCCCCTGTGGGGTCGGGCTATCCGCTCATAGTCCTCGCCGGTTTGGCAGTTTCCTGTATATCAGGCCTTTGTAGCCGGCTGTGGGCTATCCGCTACTATCCCTCACGCGGTGCCGTGCTAGTTGCAGAAGCTTCGTTCACCCTTCTAATCTCATTCTTATACAAACAAAAAAGAGGCTGAACTCATGTATCTCTGAGACAGCCTCTTCATTCGTGCGGACGAAGGGACTCGAACCCCCACGCCTCTCGGCACCAGATCCTAAGTCTGGCGCGGCTACCAATTACGCCACGTCCGCTTCGGAATTGCGGTGCAAAGGTAATCATTAATTTTAATCTGACAAATATTTTAGCTTCTAATCAGAAAAATATCTCTCTCTTTTGTCTATTTTCTTGCTTATAGCACCGGAATATATAGTTCGGTTTTCAGCTTTTCGGGTGCCACAATCTTCGGATTACTCACATATTTCTCAAATCCCGGCACATCCCGCAGCTGCATTCCGCTTTCGGGCAACCAACTTCCATAAATGTAGTCGTACACCGCACCCAGTTTGTCGTAACTTCCCTGATAAAGGAACATCGCATATCGTCCGCCCGCTATCTTCTTCACCCCAATCTCACCATCGGCCACCGCGGGCTTACAGATTACCAGACAAACATCCGTACGCAACTTTGCACTTTCTGTTATTTTAGGGTCATCGTGGTAGATGCAAATATGCTCAATCCCTTTCCCGAATAACTTCTGTTCCTTCACCTGACCCCACAGCTTTTGCCACGCGGCACCATAGTCCAGATCCGAATAACTGCCGGTCAGGCGGATGTACATAGCTGTTTTTTCGGTCACGTCTACTATTTTCGGACCCTTCACGTTGATTTCCGGTTTGTTGGTTTCTGTTTTCATAATCCTGTTTTTTTCTTGGTTTCTAAAATGAATAGGCGATATTTGATAATGTTGATTGAAAACTTTGGTCAGCGACGAAGGCGAATTGTACCCCACCTGATATGCAATATCTGTTACCGATTGATCGGTGTATTTCAGCGAATGGGCAGCCTTTTCGGCACGAAGTCGCAAAATATAGCTTCCCACCGGTTCCCCCAAAAATGCCTTTGCAATACGGTGGAAGTGATAGGGCGAAAAGTGGCATACCGAGGCCAGTACATCCAAACTCAGTTCATCGCCCAAGTGTGACTGAATGTATTCAGTCAGCATATTCATCCGTTCATGGTACTCTCTTACGGTCGTTTCTTTGCTCTTCATCTCTTTTTTTATTTGTCGATACAAAGATAATACGGTGTTTTTATCCGGACTTTTCCGTTCTTGCTTTTTTTTCAAAAGTAACACCCAATATATTCTCAAACCACATTACGACTGATTCAGAGGAATAGCCCCAAATTATTTTCAAATAAAAGAATAGAAATTCAACAACTCAATTATCTCTACTATCTATTTCGCAGGTACCAAAAAAAATTACCCCGAACAGAATTAAATCTGAACGGGGTAATCAATCTTTTAACTGTATATCTGATCAGCAGATTATGCCAATTGAACGTTTACAGCGTTAGGACCTTTTTTACCTTGTTGGATATCGAATACCACGATATCGTTTTCGCGGATTTTTTCTTTCAGGCCTGTAACGTGTACAAATACCTCTTCGCCAGATCCATCTACTTTGATAAATCCAAATCCTTTTGTCTCATTGAAGAACTTAACAACTCCTTTTTCCATTTTGTTTTTTGTTTTTTTTTATTTCCCTCTTTTTATTAAAATAATGCAATCAATAAAGAGGGTGTTAACTGATTGCATCAATATTCTTTTCGCTAACGACTAAATTCGTCAACATTCCATAGCGAAGAGGTAAAGTTTAGTGTGACTTGTAAAACAAAAATGAAATACACTCGTTGCTAAATCATTATTCTTCGGTGAAGAAGTGCACAAAGATAAACAAATATTATTAACATCAAATAATATTAAGGTTTCTTTTTTGCTTCAAACGGCACTTTTTTTTCATTTCATCTCTATTTTGCCATTTTAAAGGGCTAAACAGCTCTATTTTAACATTTTTCTGACCAAACCTACCACTCATTGTTTATTCCAACAGTGGCTTTTCAGGTAGTCAGATAGGTTACAAACATGGGTGTTTTACCTTCACCAGCTTCAAAACCGCACTGTTTATAGAATTCCAGTTCATTGTCGTAGGCTATCAACACCTTTCGGGCATATTCTTTGTACTCTTCCAGCATTTGTCTCACCAATTCTCTGCCAATGCCAAGCTTATGGTACTCCGGATGCACAAGCAGGTAATGAAAATAGGCCGTCATTATCCCGTCCGAAAGCGAATTCATCAATCCTACCAACTTATCACCATCCCAGGCACTATAAACACGGTGAGAATTGCTCATCGCTATTTTCAGCTGTTCCGGATAATTCCCCGAACTCCACGACACCGACAAAAAAAGTTCCTGTAATGCTTTTGCATCGAAATCTTTTGTCTCTTTGTACTCTATTTTCATATTCAAATCTATATCTGTTAAACACATTTTAAAACAATCCGTCTGTCTAAAATGTTTGATCGCTTGTATTATGAAACTATAAAAAAATCATTTAATTGAATTTATACCGAATACCCAGGGTCGGGTAGGCGTGTATGCCACTTATCCCTTCATACAAATTAGCAGAAATCTCCATTTCAGATCCAATGCCAAATTTATCATGTGCCAGATTCAACCAGATTTGAGGTTCTGACCAAAGTACAAGTCGCTTGCCTTTTGAATCGCTGTTTTCCAGCTGATTTCTCGACCATATATCTATGAAACCACTAAACGAAAACATGCCAAAAATAATTTTTCCATCCCAGTTGCAGCTCCATTGTACATCGTGGCTCCCACGGGTAAAGTTGTTGTATCGGTATGCGATATAGGTGTTGAAATCTAGTTTGCCAATCTGAAATGGATATTCGAACCCACCGATATAGGCATTTTTTACCAGTTTATTGGGGTAAATTTCGTAGCCGGCACCGCCATTATACTCTGCATGCAACTGCAACGGGATGTCGCTTATTTGTACAGTCCTTGATATTTCGGTGTAGATGCCACCTATATTCCCGTTTTTATCGCTCAAATCCAGATCGGTTTTCATCTTCCAGTGGCCAATTCTGTCTGTTCTGCTCATCTCAAATGCGGCCGAAGGATAATTTCTTGCATTATTTTTTGAGTCAAAACTGTTGCGAAAATCATAATGCAATTGCAGTGTCTGTGCCTGAATTATTGAGCAAATAGCAGTCAGTAAGGCAATTAAGGATATCTTCATAGCTGTGTTATTTGTTGAAACTATTACTCTCCGTCAAAAGTAAATGCCGAAAATACATCATGATCCTTAATGGCATCTCTGCCTTTCAGGTCGGGTAGTTCGACAAGAAAAGCACATTCTACTACTTTCCCACCCAGTTTTTCCACTAATTTCACAGCGGCAGCAATGGTTCCTCCGGTGGCTATCAGATCGTCAATCACCACTATTTTTTCTCCTTTTAGTATGGCATCGTTGTGTATTTCTACTTCCGATGTTCCATATTCCAGGTCGTATTTCTCGCTGATTGTTTCAAAGGGTAGTTTGCCTTTTTTTCGTACCGGCACAAATCCCACACCAAGTTTATACGCCAACACAGCACCAAACACAAATCCGCGGGCGTCAATTCCTACTATTTTATCTATCGATTTGTCTTTATATCGTTCGTAAAACAGATCGCAGGCTTTGGTAAAAGACTCTCCGTCCTGCATCAGGGTAGTTATATCTCTGAATGTAATATTCTGAATAGGGAAATTGGGAATGGATCTGATCTTTTTCTTCAATTCATTCATAGCTAGTCAGTTATTTGATTTATTTATTAATTATTTTTGTTCGTTTCATCGGTTTATAGCCACAATATTACGCATTTTTTCTGAATTATCAATGCATATTTTAAACAATTCTTTGTTGTATTTTATTTGTCTGATTCTTTTCATTTTTCGGTTTGTCTGTTTTGCGTTTTATCCTTTTCCTTTTTGTTTGTCTTTCGTCCCCGAAACATATTATGTACAATTCTTTTTAAAAGCTTTCTCATTTCAACTTTTTTTTGTTGTTTTGCATCTCATTATGGAATAAATAAAAAAATAACGAAAAACAATCTAATACACATGATTTGGAACGAAACTATTGAAACCATGAGCCGTGAGGAACTGAAACAATTGCAGGGTCTCCGTCTGAAACACACTGTGGAACATGTTTACCACAATACGCCTTTTTATCGCCGAAAAATGCAGGAAATGGGCTTAACACCCGATGATATAAACTCTATCGACGATATTGTAAAATTACCTTTTACCATAAAACAGGATTTGAGAGATAACTATCCGTTTGATCTATTTGCTGTACCGATGTCCGAAATTGTCAGATTGCACGCCTCATCGGGTACTACCGGGCAACCAACTGTTGTTGGCTATACCCGCAAAGACCTCACCATGTGGTCGGAGGTAGTAGCCCGTTGTCTGGCTGCTTACGGTTTGGATAAACACGATATTTTTCAGGTTGCCTACGGATATGGTCTGTTTACCGGTGGTCTTGGGCTGCACAACGGTGTAGAGAGATTGGGTGGAACTGTTATCCCGATGTCGAGTGGGAATACCCCCAAACAGATTCAGTTGATGCACGATTTTGGTAGTACAGCATTGGCTTGTACTCCTTCGTATGCGCTTTATTTGGCTGAGGCAATTAAAGATTCGGGTATTCCGCGGGAAGAGTTTAAGTTAAAGGTTGGCGTTTTTGGTGCCGAACCGTGGACCGAAAGTATGCGTAAAGAGATTGAATCAAAACTCGCAATAAAGGCATTCGACATCTATGGGCTGAGCGAGGTAATTGGTCCGGGTGTGGCGTACGAGTGCGAATGTCAGAATGGCTCGCACATTTGCGAAGATCATTTCTTTCCAGAAATCATTAACCCTGAAACATTGCAGCCTTGTGAGCCCGGCGAAGTAGGGGAACTCGTATTTACCACTATTACCAAAGAAGGACTACCCTTGCTGCGCTATCGCACCAAAGATTTGTGTTCATTGATTTACGAAAAATGCGAATGCGGACGTACATCTGTCCGTATGACCCGAATTACCGGACGAAGCGATGACATGTTGATTATTCGCGGAGTAAATGTTTTTCCGTCTCAAATTGAGAGCGTAATTCTGGAGTTGGATGAGTTTGAACCTCACTATCTGATTTTTGTTGACAGACACAACAATCTCGATGTGATGCAGGTGCATGTGGAGGTTCGTGAAGAGTTTTATTCGGATGAGATAACGGCTATGCTCGAATTAAAGAAGAAAATATCTCATCGTTTACAAAGTGTTTTGGGTATTGCCTGCGATGTCAAACTGGTGGAGCCGAGAAGCATAGAACGTAGTCAGGGAAAAGCTAAACGGGTGTTTGACAACCGTAAATTAGTATAGGTCTATTTTATTGAATTGAATATTAGTATATTATGTAAATAATTGAACCATGAAAATAAAACAAATATCCATATTTTTGGAAAATCAATCGGGTCGCCTCAATGAGGTGGCTCAGATAATGGGAAGTTCCGGTATTAATCTTTCGGCATTTACGATGGCCGAAAATGCAGATTTTGGCATTTTAAGGGTTATCGTTTCGGATCCGGAAAAGGCATTGATTGTTCTCAAAGAGAATAAATTTGCAGTCAGTATTACCGAGGTTATCTGTTTGAGTTGTCCGGATGTAGCCGGAGGATTGGCCAAAGCTCTCGAAATTATGTCGGCTAATGGCGTTGCTATTGATTATATGTATGCTTTTTCGTCGGGAAACGGCGAAGCTCGTATTATTGTGCGTCCCACAGATATCAATGGCGCCATTGATATTTTACAAAATCATAAACTGGAACTAATTGCGGCTGATGTGCTGTATAGTTTATAAAACAATTTAATTATGGTAAGACACATTGTTATGTTCAAACTCAAAGAGTATGAACACCAAACGGAGAAAATGGCCAAGCTGGTCGAGTTCAAACACCTTCTCGAAGGATTGATGGGTAAAATAGAGGTGCTGAAAAGCATGGAAGTTGGAATCAATATGAATCCGGCCGAAGCATTCGATTTTGTATTGGTTTCTGAATTTGATTCGCTCGAAGATGTGGATATTTATGCTAAACATCCGGCGCACGTAGCGGTTGCCAAACAAATTGCCGAGGTGCGCGAATCCAGGGCGTGTGTGGACTATTTTATTTAATAAGAGTTAAAATATAAGGGGCGTTTCGGGGCCAAAAGAGTTAAAAAGAGCTCGATTAGCCATAAAAAAAGAGTATTGTTTGGTTTTTTGAGACAATTGTTTATATATTTGTGTTCGGTTGATAAAATGAGAAAGAGCTCTTTTTGAGCAAATTATCATCTATTACCACAGAAAATCTGTGGGGCCCGGTTCTAAAAGCGTTGCTTTTTTGTCGGGTTTAGTGTAAACCAAAAACCAAAGATTATGCGTTCTTTCAAAAACATTTTTTTGCTGTTGTTGATCATCATTCCATCTACTGCTTATGTAGATAAAGATGCTAAACCGGGCTTCGGATTATCGCCTGGTAGTGTAGCACCGGAAATCAGATGCAATGGCGCAGAAAAAGGGTTGTTGAGCAGTATGCGCGGTAAGTATTTGTTGCTTCAGTTTTGGGCAACGTACGATGCCCAATCGCGAATGAGTAATCTGCTTTTGTACAACACCGTTCACCGGCATTGGGCTGGTAAGGTGCAAACTATCTCTATGGCATTCGATGCTCAGAAATTGATCTTCGAAGAGACAGTTCGCACAGACGGAATGGATCCTTCATCACAAATTTTTGTTACCGGGGGAGAAGATTCCGATGTCTTTGATACTTATGATTTATCTGATGGTTTTACCAATTATCTGATAGACAAAAATGGTGTCATTGTTGCGAAAAATGTTACGCCCGACAAGTTGGCTAACTTAGTAAAGTAATAAAATGCCCCGATAGCTGAAAGGCTACCGGGGCATTAATTTTTATTTTCTTATTCAGGTGAATGGCATCAATTGTTTATTAGTTTGAAATTCCATTTGTTTCCATTCGAACAATTCACACGTACAATTAACAAGCCTTTTTGTTGAATCTTTATTTTTGCCTCACTCGCTGAGCTTACCGAACGGCTCAATACTCTTCCGCTGATATCAATTACCTCAATGGTGCAATCCTCAATGGGCAATCCTTTTATTTGAATAATGCCATTTCCTGCTGAAAAAGCGAGTGGACCCTTCTCTGCCCCGGCTTCAACAATTGAAGTCGAAAGCTTTGTTCCCGTTATTGAAATATCATCAAACAGGATCCCTTCGCTGTTGGCTGCCGAAACACATTTAAACGCAAAATATACTTTTTGCCCGATATATTGTGTGGGTAGTGGTACGCTGAATGTGCCTCCCGAAATACCGCTTTTCAGGGTGTATTGCGCAAGTTGATTACTAAAAGAGCTAATATCATGCGATGTATTTGATATTAGTACCTGAATAATCTGGGTGGCAACCGCTCCAGAAAACCGCGCTATCACAAAATCTAATTTGACATTGCTTGCGCCGGAATTGATCTCAAACTGCGGCGTGATGATATAATCGTTTGATGTCATAATTGAATTTCCATTGCAATACAAACCGGTGTTGCTAACTCCGCTTTTGCTGTAATTTATCTTTTCCCAGCCTAAATTGTCATTGTTGTTGTCAATCAGATTATAGCAAACCGGATTTGAGCCCTTCCAATTGCTGAACGTTTCTGAATATGGGTATTTGTTTATCAGACAATCAGTTTCTAGGGCACGAATATTTCCATAATTAATTATGCCTTTATCATCCTCGCAAAATGACCTGTAGTACAATACAGAGCCCGAGGCAAGGTTGGTTATATTTAAAGTAAACGTGTTATTCGCAACCGCTGAATAGGAATAGTTATTCTCTTTCAGTGGAATTGGATTTGAACTCCAGCAGAAACCTGCTTTAGCCGGATTTCCTTTAATAACAGAGGCCTTTAATGTAGCGCCAACAGCAGATATTGATTCTGCGGGTAATGTATATACACCGTTGGCAAATGTTGACTCCATAAACTGAAAATTTATGGTTCCATCAATGTTCTCTTTGATTTGAGACAATGGTTTTTGTGTTGAGTAACCATTCCAGGATATTGTATTGGGTATCCCGTCATCATTTAGAAAACTTCTGTTATTTCCGGTAAACAAATCTTCGCTGCGGGTTTCAACGCTGGATATACCATCAGCTCTAAGTATATCGTAGCATGGATGGATGGCAAATGCATTTGCAAGGCCCTGAGTCCAGTATTTGTTGATTGCGTCGTCGCTAAAATCAACGTGTGTTATCATCAACCCGTGGGCCGGTAAGTATTTGTCCCAACCGGTATATTGTCTGTTTTCAACATAAAACCATTCCGAAGGTGATTCGGCTATAATTGGTGTCGGATTTGTGGAGTAGTAGTAACCATTGTTGCCAATTGAGATGGGTTTCATATTCACAACCGAAGTGGATCGATCGAGTAGGGTAGAAGAGGCCCAACCTAATAGTTCTCTTTCGAAAAGTGATAAACAAGGAGGCGTACGGCTGCTGTTGTTGTAGTTGCCGGACGCCATTAAGTCGAATGATCCCGGATGAAAAACGGTACCGTTATCATCGTAATCGGTGTCGTAAAGATCAGGTAGGCCTAATACATGCCCGAATTCGTGGCAAAAGGTGCCAATACCATCCATATTCGCACCACTGTTGCCTTTGAGTTCCGAAGAGCAGGCATATGATCCCAATTTTACACCGTCGTAGGTTGTTGTTCCAATGGCACCCTGTACCGACCATTGATGAGGCCAGATTGTGCTGTCTGCTCCTCCGGCTGCTTCGGAATATTGAGCAAAAAATACATACACGTTATCTACGTTGCCATCCTTATCTAAATCGTAATCGGAAAAATTGAGTGCTGATCCAAATGTAGCCTTTGCTTTTGCACAGGCATCTAATATCATCTCACGTGGTTTTACATCATTGTCTTTGTCATTGTTAGCGCCATAATACGCCATTGGGTTGTCGAGAGTAACTGGGCCTATCACATCAAATTGAGGTGAGAATTTGCCCATCGAATTATCCGTATAGTAGTCTTTTACGCTACCTGTAGCGCCATTTTGGCTATATCCTGTTTGGTTTAGCTGGTTGCTGAAATCAGCATTCGTCTTTACAAAAGATACATCTTTAAAATTAACTAAAAGTACCAGATATCGAGGCGTAGCGACTAATTGCGATCTCAGGTTAAGGCTGGTTTTTTTTTTGCTTTTCATTGATTCGAAACTTCCGGAATAGGCGTTATTTCGAATTGTTCGTAAAGTAGCATTGTCTGTTTGTTCAGCTTTTGATATCTGACGTAAATAATTTGTCTCTTCAGTAGTACGTTCTGCCTTGTTTTTTACACGTATTTTCCCGGGCATGAGATTGCCGTTTTTATCTCTTGAAGCATAGGTGAAATATCCTTCGCTATCTTTTATTATGCAGTATTGATCGGGAGTTGTGTAAAAATGACGATTCTCATCACCCCTTAGAACGACGGTTAATTTAGTCCCATCTGGTTGTGTTATTTCAATCGGTTCGGGATTGGCTGATATAGCAAAAGATTTTGTTGGTGCAAAAAATAGAAGTATCAGGCAGGTAATAAATACTACTCGTTTAATTTTATTCATCTTGTCTGTGTGTTTTATTTCAAAAGATTATACCTAAAGAGCTTAATTATTATCTAAATATAGAGATTTTTGCCCGATTCAGAATATATGATATTTGTCAAAATATGCCCCGGAAAAAGATCACAAAAGATGAAGACAAAGGTATGTAAAATATTCAATGATATGCATATTCTGATTGGATATTTTATTTCAAAATTAGCCCTTTATTTTTTTTGTTAAATGAACTGCTGATGTTTGAAAAAATATCCAATCCGGAAGATACAACAGCAGACTTAAATGACGTAACCCCTATGGTAGTAAATGCCTTGTTTAATAACCATTCGCGACTATCACCTAACGGGTAAAAGTTGTCAATCATTTTGGTTTCATCAAAAATGTTTTCTGTAGCGGGTGTAAAGCCGTTACTATAGTTAGACTCATTAGCGCTGTTGAATATTTTAATGGTAATTGGATGTAAACTATAGCTATAGGTTTCACTTGTTATTTCGTACGATCCCATGTTTTTGCCAACCGTTGTTGTGCCCAATTGAGTAACAGTCATATACGGACGAAGGGAATTTATTACTAGCTCGGAGGCAGAAGCTGTCCAGCTACTGGTAATTACCGTCAGAGATGTTAGATTAAGGTTGTATGTTTCAACTTCACTTTTTGTATGAAAATACATTTTGTTGTATTCAGGATCTTCTGCAGAATATTCTTTTGTCAGGATATCGTTATATTCTTCTATAGCCATCAGTTTACCTAAATTTGTGGCGGGCAAAATTATACTTGTGAGAAGCTTACAAGTAGAAAGATATCCTCCTCCGTTGTACCGAAGATCAAGTATCAGTTTTTGTACGTTTTGTGACTTAAACTGCGAAATGCAATTTTTAAGTTCAGTCTCATACTGTTTGTCATCAAATCCGTTTGGACCGGTAGAAAAGCTATTATAAATCAGGTATCCTATTTTCTGATTATCTGAGGATATATAAACGGAGTCAAGCAAAATAGGATTCTCGATGTACGACGTTGATGCCTGAAGATTAACAGAACTTGTTGGTGTTACATAAATATTTTTAGATATTAATGAAAGAGTGCATTTCCCCAGTGTTTTGGCAGAACCGGAGATTAGTTGTTCGTATATATTTTCGTTTATTAATTGACCGTTTACAGAGTAGTACCAATCGCCCCGTTTAATGCCGGATTTATCTGCCGGTGAGCCAGGCATTACATATGCTATACGTATGACGTATGGAAAAGAGCTGTTTCCTAAATCATAAATATAATACTCAAAACCGTATTGATCCTTGGTTTCAGAGACTTTTAGGGCATCTTTTTTTTCGATATAGGAAAAATAATAGCTTCGGGAGCCTTTTTCCTGTGGTGAAAGTAGTAATGGAAAAAAAACTTCCGGATCTTTCTTGAAATCAAGAGATGTTGTAGCCGGTATATCTTTGTAAAAAAGATAATGATGTTTCATTGTATTGTATATCCACTCGTTGGCTTTTTCATTTTCCGTTTTTTCGGCTACAACCGCCGGTTCATCTTTTTTGCACGAAAATAAGATTATTATCAGGCAAATCAGGGCAATTTTTGATTTCATATTAAAATAATTAATTATAATCTTTCAAAGATAGATAAAAACCGTTTTTGTTCGGTTGTTCCCCATCAGCTCTGTTGTGTATTTAACTTTTTTTGTTCTCTTCAAAGGAGTCAAATTATTTAGTTTCAGATAAAGCATTGAAGAATGAGAAATAAATGGGCATTAAAAAGTTTTATTTGAAAAATAATGTCTAAGTTTGTGTTATATATAATAAAGAAGATTATGGCCGAAAAAAACAAAAAAGAGAAAAGACCTTCGACAAGGGCCCAACGCATGAAAAAAGATGAAATCGTGCGACGTACACTGGATTTTCTGAGCAGTGATTCAAAAAGAGCATTCAACTATAAGCAAATTTCACATGCCATTGGTTTGCGTACTTCGCCACAAAAAGAGATGTTGGTGGATATTCTGGCATACCTCACGCAGGATGATGTACTGGCCGAAGTAGCTCCGGGTAAGTTTAAGTTCCTTAGCAGAGGTAAAATGGTGATTGGTATTTTTGAGCGAAAGAGCAATGGTAAGAATCAGATTATTCCGGAAGATGGAGGCGAGCCAATTTTCGTAGCTGAAAGAAATGCACACCGTGCAATGAGTGGCGACAAGGTGGAGGCTATGCTTTATGCCAAACGACAGGGTGCTGTGCCTGAGGGTGAGGTGGTTACTATTTTGGAAAGTGTTCCACAGATTTTTGTTGGTGTATTGCAGGTGCAACCAAATTATGCTTTTTTGATAACTGAAAACAAAAAACTGGCTAACGATATTTTTATAACCAAAGATAAACTTAAGGGTGGAAAAACCGGACAGAAAGCGGTCGTTCGTATTATTGAGTGGCTCGAAGGAGCAAAGAATCCGCACGGTGAAGTGATTGATATTCTTGGTTTTGCCGGAGAAAATGATAGTGAAATGCATGCCATTCTGGCAGAGTTTGGATTGCCCTACAAGTATCCTGAAGCGGTAGAGAAAGCAGCTGATAAAATTCCGGTGATAATTGATACAGAAGAAATTGCTAAAAGAGAGGATTTCAGAGATATAGTTACTTTTACCATTGATCCCAAAGATGCAAAGGATTTTGATGACGCGCTGTCGTTCAGACGTTTGAAAGATGGTGTATATGAAGTGGGCGTTCATATTGCGGATGTTTCGCACTATGTCAGGCCCGATTCAATAATTGACAAAGAGGCTTATGGAAGGGCAACTTCTATCTATTTAGTTGACAGGGTAATACCGATGCTACCTGAGTCATTGTCGAACGGGCTTTGCTCGTTGCGACCAAACGAAGATAAACTTTGTTTCTCGGCAGTATTTGAAATAAACGATCAGGCAGAAGTTTTGACTTCGAGGGTTTGTCGGACTGTCATAAACTCGAATCGTAGATTTACCTACGAAGAGGCTCAGGCTGTGATTGAAACCGGAGATGGAGATTATAAAGAGGAAATATTGTCATTGAATCGTTTAGCTAAGATATTAAAGAAAAAAAGATTTGCAGCAGGGGCAATCAATTTCGACAGATACGAGGTGAAATTTGAAATTGATGAAAAGGGAAAGCCTTTGAGTGTCTATTTTAAAGTAACAAAAGACTCGAATCATTTAATTGAGGAGTTTATGCTTTTGGCCAATCGAACGGTTGCCGAATTAATAGGAAATAAACCCAAATCGGTGAAACCTAAAACGTTTGTTTATCGGATACACGATGTGCCTGATCCCGAAAAAATGGAGAATTTCGCTGAGTTTATCCGCCGTTTTGGATACAAGCTTCGCACACAGGGTAGTAAATCTGATGTGTCGAAATCAATTAATCAATTACTAGATCAGGTACAGGGGAAAAATGAAGAGGATTTAATCGAAAAAATTGCCATACGAGCTATGGCAAAAGCCGTATATTCGACCGAGAATATTGGCCATTATGGATTAGCTTTTCCATATTATAGCCATTTTACATCACCAATTCGTCGATACCCGGATCTGTTGGTTCACCGGTTATTGGAACGTTATTTATCGGGTGGCAGATCGGTAGATGCTGTTAAATTTGAAGCAATGTGTAAGCATTGCTCAGATATGGAGCAGCTATCGGCCAATGCCGAGCGTGCTTCGGTCAAATACAAACAGGTAGAGTTTCTGAGCGATAAACTCGGACAGACCTTTGACGGTGTAATCTCAGGTGTTACCGAATGGGGATTTTATGTCGAAATCAATGTGAATAAATGCGAAGGCATGGTGCCTATTCGTGATTTGGATGACGATTATTATGAATTTGATAACAAAAATTACTGTTTAATCGGTAGACGAAACAAAAAAGTGTATCGTTTGGGAGATGCAGTGACGATACAGGTGGCAAGAGCTAATCTCGAGCGTAAACAGCTAGACTTTACTTTGGTCGATTAGTACTTGTATATGATACTTGTTTTTACCTCGAATGTATTGTATCTGATATCATTGTAATAGGTGTAATGGGTATTGCGTAGGTGGGCATAAATATCGGTGTTTACTGATATTTGCTTGCTTACGTAAAATTCCATGCGGGGATTTATTATTATCAGGTTCGAAAATCCTTTGTCGCCCTGTGCATTAAAATTATGGGCTGTAACCATTTTGGGGTCAATACTACCGGGCTCATATCCCTTCCAGGTAAACAGATGGAACAAATCTACTCCCAAATAAAATGCACCAACTTTGCTAAACCTGATTTCAGAAAAGGCTTTGCTCGCCAATCCGCTTCCCAAATTGTAGTTTCTGTTTAAAATACGATAGTAGTCCGTTAGGCTACCTCCCATCAGTATTGCGTTGACGTGTAATCCTAAATTCATATCAATGGTATTATGCTCATTCTTAGCAGCATAAAGCAGTCCGCCGCCAAATGATGCTGCCGCTGAAACCTTGTAAGGAATACGGGTAGAATTGTGGAAAAGTGTATCAGAATCGAAATAATCGAAATTCTGAAATATCCCGATCAACATTTTGTGATTTTTATATGGTGAATAATTTCGGCCCCAAAGCAGAGCTGTTGCATTTACTTTACTTATTTTAGGCTGATTAGAAAATAGCTTTAGAGTAGTGCTGAGTTTGAAGAAATCAAAAGGTTTGCACTCTTCTATCTCAAACGGATCGTTGTATTGAAGTTGCACATCTATGGTTTGACTGAAAATACCTTTAAACAGATTCAGCTCCTCTGCATTGAAGCTGCTGCCAATTCCTGCCTGGATGTATAGCGGGATTTTGGGGTAATTCCGTTTGTATCCGCGTGGTTTTGATTTAAACATATCGCCGTTGATGAATCGGGTAATGCCGGCTGTTGGTGCCAGCAAAAAACCGGCAAACTCCATACCTGCTCTTGCCCAGCCGTGAGACGATTCGTCAATAATGGCCGTGGATAGCCTGTGATTGATTTCTCCCAATGCCATGCCACCGAAGGTAGTTGTGAAAATATCGTTGATGGATGGTGGTTCGGTTTCCATACACATCTCCCACATTAGGCTACCTCCGAGAGTAAAAGGCATAGATTGCCAGTAGTTTAGCCCATTGGAACGGGCTGCATTGTAATACAAATTGCCGTGATAGGGGTGCATAAACAAGTTGGTCAAAAACATATCGTTGTCCCACACAAATCCTTTTCTGAAATTATCCCGAATAGATTCTCTGCTTATTTGGGCAAAATCGGCTTTGACGGCATACTTGTCAAAACTCCAGACGCTCAGATTTGTTCCAATGATAGTCGCAGCCGTTTGCCAGGGGCGTATATGATCGGATGTGTCTTTGTACCAGGTATTTATCTTGGGTATATATTGGGCTTTCATTCCTAAATGGCAGGAAAAGAGACAAAATAAGATGTAAAAATATTTTGTTTTCATATTAATCAATTAAAAAAGAGTAATACCAAACTCTACGATGGGTTGATGATCGTATGTACTGATGGTCTTGTATTTCGAAATCCACTCATATCCTCCCGCTATAAAAAACGAAAACCGGTCAATAATCTTTAATTGTAGGGATGTTCTCGCCTGTAATGAAAATAGCTTCGAAGGCATTTCCGAAATACTCTCTTTGTCCCGTAGCGAGATATGCGAAAAACCCAAATCGTTGTTGATTTTCAATGAGCGGATGGGTATTGAATATCCAGCTCTGTAGTTGAGGGTTCCTGAAAAGGTATTGGGGGATAAGAATGAAGGAAATCCAACTCCAATCTGATTGTAATAGTGTTTATTAGAAAATCGCGCAGCAAAGTTGATAAACGAACTGTTACTGCTGTATATCAAAGTTTGTAGATGAGTCTCTTTTGATACGTTTATCAGGCCAATTTTCAGCGATGATTCTTCGTATGCATAGTTAATCAACCCAATTTGTACGCCCTTAGCAGCCCGTCCTACGGCATTAAAAATACCTATTTGAGTGCCGTAGATGGTACGGGCATAGTTGCCGATGCTTAGTTGTACACCTTGCATATTCTCCAACGAAGCATTAAACAAGCCGGATAGCTGAAGTCCCGAAACATGTGATGCCGAAATGTTCATTCCACCACTTAGTTGAATTCCGAGCATATCACCTGCGCTAAAATTGTGTATTCCACTGAATTGTACACCGCTAGTGTTTCCTACATTGAAATTACTTAATCCGGCCATTTGTATTCCTTTAGACGAATCAAAATGCAGGTTGATATAGCCGGAAAGCGATGCACCCCGTGTTTTTCCTTTTGTGATGTTGCCTATTCCGTTAATAACCAAACCACTGCAATCTTCCTCTATTTTGCTCAATAGTCCGTTAATAGAAACCCCATTCATTTTCTCTTTGATTGATCCGGCCAGCAGATTGATGTTTAATCCACCCGTGTTTGCCTGAATAGAATGTGGCATACCGATAGAAAGCAAAGTTTTTTTACCTGCTTGGTAATTATGTAATGATAACGGGTGCCAGATGGTGAGGTTTACTAATTCAATTTTCTCTTTTGCCCTCAGGTTTTGGACAAAAAGAAATATGATTACCGTTATTAATATGATTGTAGTTTGACTGATCTTTGTTATGTTAAACTCTTTATAAATCATGTGTCAATTATAGGTTAAGTAGAGGAAGACACCTGTCGTGGATCTGCTTTTTTTTTAATGTCAGATATTCAGTTGTTTTAGCTCAGTTCGGCATTTGAGTTATTAATAGGGGAATAATGAAGAGGCTTATATTGTTTTTTGTTCCAAATCCAAAAGAAATTTTTTTCGATCTTCTCCATAGGCATATCCTCCCGTCTCCCCGTCTTTTTTAATAACACGATGGCAGGGTATTATTATACAGATCGGGTTTTTCCCATTGGCATTTCCGGCAGCTCTTGCCGCTTTGGGTATTCCTGCCATTTGAGCTATTTTGCTGTAATTTATTGTTTCGCCGTAAGGAATCAATTGTAATTGTTGCCATATTTTTTGCTGAAACAAAGTTCCGGACGCTGCAGTTTTTACAGTAAATTCTTTTCGTTTACCGTCAAAATACTCCGTCAATTCTTTTATAACCTGTGGTAATACAGGTTGTTGTGGTGGAAGAGCAGTATTTGTTGGTTCAGTATTTACAAACCGAAGTGAAACAATAGCATTATTTTCTGCTTCTATTTCTATTAATCCTACCGGACTTTGGTAAAGGCTTTTTTCTTTCATCTTTCAGGTTTTTGCTTTTGTAGTAATTGTATGTGTGTAATACTTTGTTGACGTAGTTGCATACTTCTTCACCTCTCAAATAACCATATTTGCAGACAGGGTCGTTGTAATACTCAGGATTACTCATGAGCGATATATATATAGCCGTATGCTTGTCCCAGCGATTTTTGTTTTGTCCATACTTTTCGGCCAGTGCCTGAGCATCATATACGTGTCCGATGCCAGCATTGTAAGCTGCTAATATAAATTTCTGCTTGTCTGATTTGTTATTAACATCTGAGAAAAGTCTTTCCAGAATCCGTATGTATTTGACAGCGCCTTTGATATTTGCTTCGGGATCAAAGATTGTATTTCCATATACGCCCATTGCATTTGCAGTGCGGGGCATAAGCTGCATTAATCCTCTTGCACCCGACCATGATATTTCTTCGGAATTGAATTTTGATTCTACGAAGGCAATGGCGGCCACCAGTTTCCAGTCCCACTCAATTCCTGCTGCATACTTCCTGAATATCGGATCATATTTTGAGATCTTATTTTTCGTAATAACCGGGACAATCAGATCATAGGGCCGTTTGCTTTGTTCGAAATACCGTTTTGAAATTTCTTTATATCCCCCTTTCTTTACATTCTCGGTGAACCATTTGTTCAGACAATCAGAGAGTTTTCGATTTTTTTTATCAACCATCCACGAAAGCCGTTGTGGAAAACTGATTTTCAGATGTACGTCCAGATTGCCATAGTAAGTTTTATTCAGCAAGGCAATATCATTGTCGGCAATGGTATAATCAATTTTTGAATTGGATACCATCTCTATTAAGTCTTCGGTGGTCAGAGAATCTTTCCGTATTGATAAGCTTTTAATCCCCCCGCCCAGTTCGGCATTCAGGTTTCGTAATCTTTCTTCGTAACGGCTATCGCGCAGCACATAGACTGATTTTTCGATTAGTTCAGTTACATCCGACAGCATTTTGGCGTTTTTTGCTTTTCGTTGTACCAGCACCTGATGCGTCATATATTGCCTTCCACAATATATAACACTGTCTTTCAGCTCATTCGTAATAGGCATGTTGTAGGCAACCAAATCACCTTTGCCTGAGAGCAGCATTTGGGTGAGCTCTTTTGCATTCGACGCAACAATTACCTCAGTTTCTACACCCAAAGATTCGGCAAAACGAGTAGCCAGTTCATACTCATACCCCATTGGTTGTCCTTTGTACAAAAAATAAGAGGTTGAACTATATAATGTAAGAATTCGAAGCTTACCTCTTTTTTTTATATTGGTAAGTGAATCAGAATCGAGCGTAGTATCGGTTTGTTTATTCGTTTTGGTGCAACTAATAACGCTGAGCCAAAGTGAACATAGAATGGCAATTCTGCAAATAAATTTCTGCATATTTCGATATTTAGGTTTTATCGGAAGTTTGGTAGTGCAAGTTTACGAAAAAAATAGCAATAATTATACGATTCATCTCAGCGAATGACTAAATAAAAAAAAGTCTGCCAAATACATGATTTGGCAGACCTACACTAAAAACTAAAAATTGGATATGGATTATCTTAATTTTCTTTGTAAATATTTTCACTTTTGCGGTATTCCGGTGAGTTAATCAAAAACCAGTCTTTGTATAATGCACCACCCGATTCGGCCCAAGATTGGAATTTCAGGTAAGCCTTCATGATATCAATTCTCTCGAAAGGATAAGCAAAGTCATCGGGTATCATCAATCCCCACATCAAATACCCCTGAGATGTAGTTGGTTTTGAACGATAATATCTGAAAGCATTCAGATTTGTATCATCATCTTCTTTTCCGAAAAATGAGCGTGTAGCCAGTGTTGTCGGTGCAAAATTAGGTAGGTGAATTTCCTTACGACTTGTCTGAGACTCTTTCATAACTATGAAAAAGTTAATATTGTTGTCTGCTGATAATTTGGATGCCTCGATACCTTTATTAAATGAAACTTTAATAGTCAGAGAAGCGCCGAGACCACGACCACCACCAAAAACTGTGTTAATCATTTCACCACCACGTGTACGAGTGAATACACCATTATAGTCATCAAAGACCGGGAAAACAGCTTTATCCTGACCCACTTCTATTCCTGTATTATTAAGTTCAAAAACAGAACCTTTACTTATGCGATATCCACTTACAGACGATATGTCAGTTATAGAAATTCCATCCAGTCTGATTCCGGCCCCATGCGTGTTTATTCCGGCTCCGACGGCGGTAGGATTTGCTTTAATTACCATTTCAACAATCTGATTTGCAGAATTTGATACAAACTGATAATTGAACTTAAGTACAAGGTCATTCAAATCGTAATCACCTACAGTTGGCCACAAATCTTCAATCAGATATGTGCCAAATTTATCTTTTGAGGGAAAGTATGAGTTGAATGCTTTGTTTTTATCATTCGGATACTCGTCCAGGTTATCGCTTACACCGTCATTGTCTGTGTCAATAACCATTGAGCTACCCGAATTGCAAGATGTTGATATAATGGTAGTTGTAGCTTTGCCATTCACTACTGTAACACCAGTTTTAATAATTGCGTTCATATTCGACACAATTGTACCGTTTTCGGCAGTACGATAGGCTAATTGTAAGCGATTTGTGAATTTTACGCTATTATGAAAGTTGAAAACATGATTTACATCAAATAAACTATTTCCGGAAGTAGGGCCTGTAAGAATGCATCCAAATAGATCAGCAACAGAGGCACGTATAATTGAATTTGGCCCCATGCTAACATCACCACCGGTTGATCTTACTTTATACGCCTCAGCCAATGAACCATCACTCATGATTAATTTTGATGTGCTGTTAGCCCAATAGAACTCGTTTCCAATATTTAAATGACAATTATTGATAACAGTTCCCTGTGAATTTATCTCAAAATTCTTTTTTACAATCATTGATCCATTGTTTGTCAGAACTGAGTTATTGGTTACATTTGTTACATTGTTATTGACAATTACAGAGCCCATGTTCAGAAGTCTGCTATTCGAATTTACATCCAAATTATTTGTATTGAACTCACCTTGATTGTTAAATACACTATTGTTTGTTATGTTCGAATTTAATAAAGTTGTAAGTTTTCCGTAATTATTAAATTTACTACTATTATTTAAATCGAACGTGTAAGCAGAAAATGTTCCGTAATTTTCGACAGTCATACCGTTTGAAAAATTGAAAGTGCCGTTGATGCGGAAACTGGCGTTTTTGTCTATAGTAATTAATGTATTACCTCTGGCTGTTCCTGTATTAACGTTTCCGTTTATCGTTACACTACCACCTTCCAGTACAACTATGCTTGCTTTGTTTATCGATTTACCTGATATAATGGATGTAATATTCATGGTTCCTTTTACGTAAAGTGTAAGGTCATAGTCCTTATAGTTGTCAAGGCTAAAAGCACCTGTAAACGTTACATTTTCGGGTACATAGTAGGTCATTGCCTTGTTTATATTCCAGGGGATAGCTGCTTCAATATATGTATCGCTATTTTTTAGTACAATATCAAAAGTGGAAGGGATTGTAATTGATGACACAGATGCCGATTTAAGAACAGCTGTTTTTTCTGATGTTAAGCTGGCGGTGATGCGATTACCTGATAATTGGATAATATGAGCAGAAACCTCACCGCTCGACTGTTTTTGTAGGGTGTAAACGCTTGTCAAATATTTAGGTATAGTTATTTCTGATACAAACGGACTACCTGTTTTTGCGCAACCCTTGGTTAATAATCTACCCCCATCTTCCGGTGATTTATCATAAATCTCGATTACATTAAATAGTTTAGAATCCTTTGCGCCTACAGAAGTTATTTCAATATAAGCTTTTTGTGTGGTTTTCCAGTCAAAACCACTTGGAACAGCTAAGTCAATTACGCGTTGTTTAGTTTCTTCAGTTTTTATTCCCAAATAATTGTTATCCAAACATGAAGTAAATGATAGGATAATGAGTGCAGATAACAAGATGCGATTTGTTTTCATTTTTTATGAGATAATGAGTTTGTTTATTATTGTTCAACAAAAAGTGTTGAAACTCAATTAACTATACGGCTTATATTTTCGCTGCAAAATTAGAACCTTAAAAACATATCAGAAAATAAATAGAGGTGAATAATAGGGTGTATTGTCTAAATTTTAACTTTTAAGTGCTGATTTTTTATTTTTAATGGGTTGATTCTTCTCGATTCTATGTTGTAAGCTTAAATTATTGGTTAATTAATGTATAAATTATATCTTTTGACTTTTCAACAAGTGGAATAGATATATTGGTTCGACTAAATCAATATTGACATCAAATATTGCATGTGTTTTTTTTGAAAATCAGGATATGCAAGATTTTTATATATTTCTGCTTTAAAGCTGTGGTGAATTTGTTATCATTATCAATTAAGTAATAAATATTATTGTGTATCCCTTTTTGCATAGATTTGTGTTCCTATTATTATTTGTTTTGTTTTAAAAGCTAAAAAAGATAATCGCTGTTATTTGAAATATTTTAGTCTCAATATATTGTTGTTTATTAATCAGTTTTTGCTATTTTTGTAGAATATATAAATATGCCTATGAAAGCTATATCACACCAAACCATCTTTAATGCGCCATTTGGATTGGCTTATTTGAAAATTGTACCAGATATAAATAATGATGTCAATAATTTTCTGCTATTGAATATGAATAGAGCCTTTGCGCAAATTTTAAATATTGATGAGAGTGTTGCTTCTGGTCAGGTGCTAAATAGTCTCTGTAATTTGAGCTTTGATATTGATGTTTTATATCGTGAAGTAAGAAAAACAGGTAGAAAACAACAGTCTGAGTTTTATTCAAAAGAAACTATGGGTTGGTATAAAGTCGAGTTGTTTTCTGAGGATGATATGCATTTGTCATTATTACTGACAAATATTGATGATCAGAAATTGATCAGAAAACATTTTGAGGATTTGGCATTAGTAGCAGCTCATACAACAGATGTTGTAATAATAACCGATAAACATAGACGGATTACCTGGGTAAATGAACCATTTACAAGTCTGACAGGGTATACACTAGCTGATGTGATGGGAAGAATCCCTGGTGACGTTTTGCAGGGGAAAGATACAAGCGAGAAAACAAGAGATCAGATAAGGCAGGCTTTGGCACTAAGTCGTCCTGTACAGGTAGAAGTATTAAATTATAGTAAGTCGGGTAGAGCTTACTGGCTTGATCTTAAAATAGATCCTGTGTTTGATGCAGAAGGTGAGGTTCAAAAATTTATTGCTATTGAAAGAGAAATAACAGAACGAAAGAAGTCTGAAGAAGCATTATATAAAAGTGAGATAAAATATAGGAATATCTTTGATAATGTTCAGGATGTTTTTTATCAAACCGATTTAAATGGAATTGTTATAGAAATTAGCCCTTCAATAAAAAGATATTCAGGTTATGAGTTGGATGAGATATTAGGTAAGCCTATCTCAGCGTTTTATTATAATCCGGAAGACAGAATCGCCCTTTTGTCTCTTTTAATGCAGAATAAAGAGGTTACGGATTACGAAATAGCCTTAAAAGCAAAAGATGGACGTAAAGTTTATTCATCTGTTAATTGTCATTTACTTTATGATGAATTCGATCGTGTAGTTGGAGTTGAGGGTTCATTAAGGGATATTTCGATACGAATAAAGGCTGATTGGGTAAAAAAAATTCAATTTAAAATAGCAACGGCAACTGTCGAAGCCAAAGAGCTGACTAGTTTTGTTGAGATTATCAGGCAACATTTAAGTGAATATATGGATACGTCCAATTTCTTTGTTGCCCTATATGATAAATCCAAAGGGATGCTTTCATCGCCATTTTTTAAAGATGAATATGAAGATGTTAGTGAGTGGCCTGCTGAGAGGTCTTTAACAGGACGCGTGATTCAGTTAAACAAAGCCATGTTGTTAAGTCAGTCTGAGATAGATGCTTTGATCTGTAGTGGAGATGTAATTTCGATGGGAGAGACAGCCAAAAGCTGGTTGGGGGTACCATTGAGATTTGATGGTGATGCAATTGGAGCATTTGTCATTCAGAGTTATACTGCCGAAAATGCATATAGCGAAGATGTACTCGAGTTACTCGAATTTGTTTCAAACCAGTTAAGTATCGCTATACGTAGAAAAAAGGATGAAGAGGAAATCACATTGCTAAGTAAAGCAGTTTCGCAAAGTCCTGTTAGTGTTGTGATTACGGATACCAAGGGGATGATTGAATATGTTAATCCTAAGTTTTCGGAAGTAACAGGTTATTCGGCAGAAGATGCTTTGGGATGTAAAACAAGTATAATGAAGTCAGGAAGAATGCCAGACGAAGTGTATGCAAATTTATGGTCAACAATACAATCCGGTCACCAATGGACAGGCGAATTACTGAATAAAAAACAGAATGGTGAATTATTTTGGGAATTTGCGTCCATTTCTCCTATATACGATAACTCAGGAAAGATATATCATTATGTAGCAGTAAAGGAAGATATTACTGTTCAGAAAAAATCTGTGGATAAAATGATTGATCTGACTTCCCGAATGACATCTCTTATTGCGAACTTACCCGGAGGTATTTTGATGGAGACGCCTCAACGAAAAATTCAGCAAGCAAACAAGAAATTTTGCGAATTGTTTGGAATACCAGTTTCACCCGAAGAGCTAATAGGTTTAGATTGTGCAGCTACTTCTGAGCAGGCCAAAATGCTTTTTGTGAACCCTGACGGTTTTATACCAAGGATTGGAGATATAATACGGGAAGGTACAATGGTATTGAATGAAGAGTTGGATTTGGTAGATGGCCGTGTTTTTCAACGAGATTTTATTCCTATTAGAACTGTGGGAAATGAAGTAGAAATATTGTGGCATTACAGAGATATTACCAATCGAAAGATAGCTTCTATGGCTTTGGAAAAACAAGCTGCATTGCAACAGGTTTTGATGGATATTTCTACCAAATATATAAATTTACCGCTATCACAGATTGATGAGGCGATTATGGAGTCACTCTCGAAATTAGCGATATTTGTTCAGGCTGATAGGGTATACATTTTTGATTATAAATGGGATAAATGTTCCTGTCAGAATACTCATGAATGGTGTGCACCAGGTGCAATGTCGTATGAAAATGCAAGTATCGGCATTTCCGAAATTGATTTTCCGGAATGGATAGAGGCACATCGAAATGGAAAATCAGTAATAATCGATAATACAAATGATATTTCGGCAGATAATGCACTTAGTATAATATGGAAAACTCATCATGTAAAAAGTCTTATCGCTATTCCGATGATGGATGATGGGAAATGTGTTGGGTTTGTTGGATTTGATTTTATTTCAGAGTCTCACTCATTTAGCGAAACAGAGGAGATGCTTCTGTTTGTGTATGCAGAAATGCTGGTCAATGTTAGACATAGGGAATCTTTAGAGCGTAAGCTGATAGAAGAGAAAGGAAAAGCAGATATAGCGAATACTGCAAAATCAGAATTTCTGGCCAATATGAGCCATGAAATCAGAACTCCGCTTAACGGTGTTATAGGTTTTACTGATTTATTGACCAATACACCGTTGACAACGATTCAAAAGCAATATGTCGATAACGCAAATACATCTGCACATGCTCTGTTAGGAATTATCAATGATATTCTTGATTTCTCGAAAATTGAAGCGGGTAAGCTTGAATTGGATAGTATTAAAACAGACCTTATTGAGCTGATGGAGCAAACATCTGATATTGTAAAATTTACATCTGCGAAAAAAGGATTGGAGTTATTGCTTAATATCAAGCCTGGCATACCCCGTTTTGCGGTAGTAGATCCTGTCAGATTAAAACAAATAATAGTGAATTTGCTTAGTAATGCCGTGAAGTTTACTGAAGAGGGAGAGGTTGAGCTTAAAGTTGATTTTAAGCAAATTGATGAATCTACCGGTGAATTTCACTTTACCGTTCGTGATACCGGCATTGGTATTTCAGAAGAACAACAGGGCAAATTATTTAAGGCGTTTTCACAAGCCGATTCTTCAACGACCCGTCGTTTTGGCGGTACGGGATTAGGTTTAGTTATATCAAATTTGCTGGCAGAGAAGATGGGTAGTCGGATTAAACTTCAGAGTAAGTTAGGTGAAGGAACGACTTTTTATTTTTCAATTGAGGCAAAGTATGAGGTTGGAGAGAGGTTAAGCTATGAATCGCTAATTAATATGAATCAGGTTTTGGTGATTGATGACAATGATAATAACCGCATGATATTAGAGCATACTCTAAATAATTGGGGTATTGGTTTTACTGGTTGTGATAATGGGATTTCTTCATTAAAGGTCATTGAGAAAATGAAGAGGTTTGATGCGATAATTGTTGATTACAATATGCCTTTTTTGAATGGTATTGATACAATAAAAATGATACGAGAGAAATTAAATTTGTCTCCTTCAGAACAACCAATTATTCTGTTACATAGCTCCTCTGATGATATGACGATTATTGAAGAGTGTAAGAAATACGGGGTAAGGTTTAATCTAACAAAGCCTGTAAAGTCACAGGAATTACTACATTATTTGAACAATATTCATCGTGCTGATTCTGAAGATATTCCGTCTGTTAAGGGCCGGTCTGATGGTTTTTTGCCAGAAGTTGAACTGAATCATGATCCTGTTATTCTGATTGTAGAGGATGTTGATTTGAATATGCAGCTGGTGACAATAATGATAAAAAAACATTTACCTAATGCTGTATTACTGAAAGCTGTAAATGGAAAAATTGCAGTAGAGGAGGTGTTGAAAAACAGACCGGATTTGGTGCTGATGGATGTGCAAATGCCCGTGATGAGTGGGTTGGAGGCAACCGTTAAAATCAGAGAGATGGAAAAGTCACTGAATAGAAGGACACCTATTGTAGCATTGACTGCAGGTGCCATAAAAGGCGAGCGAGAACGCTGTTTGGATGCCGGAATGGATGATTTTTTGACAAAACCGCTCGATTATGTGGCATTATCGCGAGTGTTGACTAAATTTGCAACATCTAAGTTTGCAAAAGAGAATGAGCCTGTTGCCGTGGAAGTAGTGAAGACTGTTTCTTTGCGTTTTGACAAAGATGCTTTGTTTGATAAAGTGGGGCAGGATAAAACACTCTATCAAAATCTGTTAATGGTAGCAATGCAGGATATCAACAGACTTTTGTCAGAGTTGTCCGAGTTCGAAGGTATAGATGACTTATCAGTTTTGAAACCTCAATCTCATACATTAAAAGGTGTATGTTTGAATATGTGTTTTAATCAAATGGCAATTTTGGCAAAGGAACTCGAGAATTCGGTTGTCGATAGATTGTTATTTGCAAAGCAGCTTGGGTTGTTAAAGTCTGAATGGCAGCTGATAATGCCTCTTTTGTACGAGTCCTAGTGGAGTGAAAATATATAAAAAATAATGATATGAAACGCAGAGATTTTTTTCGTTCGGCAACTTTAACAAGTATAGCTACTGTTTTTTCGCCACAAATACTGGCTGAAACATCCGTGGATAGTGAAATGAGTGTGCAGGCATCGCCGGATATGGTGGCTGTGATGGGAGGTGAGCCGGAGGTGATGTTAATAAGGGCATTGAAGGAGCTGGGTGGAATTCAGAAATTTGTAAAAAAAGGCAATAAAGTGGTGATTAAGCCCAATATTGGTTGGGACAGGCAACCTGAAATGGCTGCCAATACAAATCCCGACTTAATAGGGGCATTGGTCAGACAATGTATTTCGGCGGGTGCCAAAGAGGTGCTTGTTTTTGATCATACATGTGATAATTGGCGTAAATGTTATCAAAACAGCGGGATAGAACAGGCAGTAGTATCGGCTGGTGGACGAATGGTGCCGGGTAATGATGAGACTATGTATCGTGAGGTAGATTTGCCTAAGGGCATCCGTCTGAAATCGACAAAAATACATTCTGCTATTTTGGATTGTGATGTTTGGTTTAATGTGCCCATTTTAAAACATCATGGTGGCTCAAAAAATTCTATTGCGATGAAGAATCTGATGGGGATTGTGTGGGACCGGGGCTTTTTTCATAAGAATGACCTGCATCAGTGTATAGCCGATGCGGCTACATTTCACAAGAGTCCGGCATTGAATATTGTTGATGCATATCGAATAATGAAGTCAAACGGCCCGCAGGGGAAGTCCGAATCGGATGCTGTAAAGTTGCAGTCGTTGATTGTTTCGAGAGATTTTGTGGCAGCCGATGCAGCCGCAGTAAAACTCTTCTCGCAGGTGAAGCCAACAGACATCAAAGATGTGCGTTATATTGGAATGGCTGAAATTCACAATTTAGGCACTCAGGATCTGGACAGAATCAAGGTTAAAAAAATTAAGCTATAAACTCTATTACATGAAATATTTAAAGTATATCCGAATCCTGTTTGCTCTGATTATTTTTGTTCCCATTTTGTTGTTTTTTCTGGATTTTACGGGTAAAGTACCTGTTCGTTTTCATCATATAGCTGAGGTACAGTGGGTTCCTGCGGTATTATCGGCAAGTGTTGTTATTTTGATTATTCTTCTGCTGCTTAGTCTGTTTTTCGGGCGAATCTATTGTTCTGTTCTTTGTCCGCTTGGCATTTTTCAGGATGTCGTAGCATGGAAATCAAGATTCTTTAAATCGAAAAAACGTAAGGGATATGTGGCATTTGTGCCGGCAAAATCTATTCTACGATATAGCATTCTAACGTTGGTTGTGGCCGGATTGCTTGCCGGATCTTCTTTTCTACTGATGTTGCTCGATCCATACAGTGTGTTTGGTCGGATTGTTTCGCAACTATTCCGGCCGGTGGTTTTGGAAGCAAATAATTTACTGGCCGATTTTCTGGGTTCAAAAGGTAATTATGTATTGTTCCGGGTAAATCAGAGTGGATTTGTGCCTATTGTTTTTACCATTAGCCTATCTTTTTTTATTCTGATTACAACAATGGCCTGGTTGCGTGGACGGCTATTTTGCAACACAATTTGTCCGGTTGGGACATTTTTGGGATTGCTTTCCCGATTTTCAATATTCAGAATTAATATTAATGAATCGTCGTGTGTAAAATGTGGTTTGTGTGAAAAGAAATGCAAATCGCAATGTATTGATTCTCAGAATATGGAGGTTGACCATTCGCGTTGTGTGTCTTGTTTTAATTGTATTTCTGCCTGCAAAAAGAGTAGCATGACCTATGGCTTCAGGTATAAAAAGGGGAAAGAAGAATCTGTTTTGCCCGAAAATAAAAACAGACGTACTTTTCTTATTTCATCCGGTATCGCCGTTTCGGGCGCAGTGGTTGCCAAAGCGGGTCAGCTGACAAGTAATAATGATCCATTTTATACCCGAAAACCTGTAATGCCTCCGGGTGCTGTGAATAGCGAACAGTTTCACGATAAGTGCACTGCTTGTCAGTTGTGTGTTACAAAATGTCCGATGCAGGTCATAAAACCCGCATCGATGCAATATGGATTAACGGGAATTATGCAGCCTCATTTGCAATTCTCAACACACGAATATTGTACCTATGAATGTAATATTTGTAGCACTGTTTGTCCGACCGGTGCTCTTCGGCCGCTTCCGGTAGAGGAAAAGAAGCTGATGCAGGTTGGGGTAGCCGTATTGCAGCTTAACCGATGTGTTGTTATTGCAGATGAGACAGATTGTGGTGCGTGCTCGGAGCATTGCCCGACGCAAGCTGTTCACATGGTGGACTACAAGGATGGTTTGACAAAGCCCGAAGTGACTGCCAACGTTTGTATCGGTTGTGGGGCCTGTGAGTCTATTTGTCCGGCAAAACCGGTTCAGGCTATCTATGTAGTGGGCGCAGATGTGCAGAAGAGAGCTGTGAAACCGGCAGAAGCACCCAAGTTTGAAAAGAAAGTTGAGGATTTTGGGTTTTAATTCAAGTCATTTTTTGTAATCAATAGTAGAATAATAAATTAACTAAAATAGAATGAAGAAAGTGCTTTTTATCGACAGAGATGGAACATTGGTGATTGAGCCACCTGTTGATTATCAGTTGGATAGGTTAGAGAAGTTGGAGTTTTATCCGAAGGTTTTTCGTAATTTACATTTTATTCGAAAGAAACTGGATTTCGAATTGGTGATTGTAACCAATCAGGATGGCCTTGGCACAGATTCTTTCCCGGAGCATACCTTTTGGCCGGCACAGAATATGATGTTGAAAGCATTTGAAAATGAGGGTATTGTTTTTGATAATATATTTATTGATAAAACATTTCCACACGAAAATATTCCGACCCGAAAGCCGGGAACCGGTATGCTGACCCAATATATGGGGGGAGAATATAATTTGGCTGAAAGCTTTGTTATTGGCGATCGCATTACAGATGTTATGTTGGCGCAAAATCTGGGTTGTCGCGCTATATTTATGCAGGAGGAATCAGTTGCATTACCGTTGTTGACAGAGAATAATCTAAATGATGTCTGTGCATTAATATCTACTGATTGGGATGTAATTACTGAATTTTTGTTTGCTGGTGAGCGACGGGCAACAGTGCAACGAACAACAAAGGAGACCGATATACGGGTAGAATTGAATCTGGACGGAAAAGGAGATTGTGATATTGAAACCGGACTTGGTTTTTTTAATCACATGTTGGATCAGATAGGTAAGCATTCCGGTATCGACCTGACCATTCATGTAAAGGGTGATTTAGAGGTGGATGAGCATCACACAATTGAGGATACCGCTTTGGCATTGGGAGAGGCTCTTTATCAGGCTTTGGGCAGTAAACGGGGTATAGAAAGATATGGGTATAGTTTGCCCATGGATGATTCTTTGTGCAGTGTGGCGCTTGATTTTGGTGGTCGCCCCTGGTTGGTATGGGATGCCGGGTTTAAGCGGGAGAAGATAGGGGATATGCCGACTGAAATGTTTCTTCATTTTTTCAAATCGCTAAGTGATGCTGCCCGAATGAATCTGAATATCAGGGCAGAAGGTGAAAATGAACACCACAAAATAGAGGGGATCTTCAAAGCATTGGCCCGTGCGCTGAAAATGTCGATTAAAAGAGATATTTTCAACTATGAGCTACCAAGCACAAAGGGAACTCTTTGATAAATATTTAATAAATGTTTTTTTTGAATTTTAAGCGGGCATTTATATGGAAAATCATACAAAGAAATGGGCATTTTTTTATACATTTGCAAGCTCATTAATTGAGATGTTAAATAAAAGAAGCAGATTGTCCCCTTAATAAAACAAATAGAACTCATGAAACGACTTATTTTTCTCTCTATTGTTGCTATAGCTTTATCGGCAACGTCATGTACAACCATTAAGAAGATATTCAAACCCAAAGAGAGTGCTTATAAAACTGCTTATGAAAAAGCACGTGAAAAAGAGGCAGTGGTCACCGAAGTGAAAACAGAAGAGGCTGAGCAACCCACAGTGGTAGTACAGCCAGTTGAAAAACCAGCAGTAGCACCAACAGAAGGACGTGTGCAAAAAGAAAGAATTACAGGAGTGACATCGAGTGATGCATCAGGTCTTAAATTGTTTAGTGTGGTTATTGGTAGTTTTATGAATCAATCGAACGCATTGTCATTGAAAGAAAATATGGAAAAAGATGGATATCGTGTTATTCTGGCTCAAAATGAAAAACAAATGTATCGCGTTATTGTAGCTAGTTTTGATACAAAAGATGAGGCAGCGGCAGAAAGAGATCGCATCAAAGCTAAATACTCTCCTCGTTTTGATGATATATGGTTGTTGGAACGCCAAAACTAATATTTATTAATTTAATATATAATGCCGAAGGATAAACTCTTTCGGCATTTTTGTTTTTGTATCTCTTTTTTTCATATAACTTTGCCACTCGTTTTTAAGAAAATTATTTGTAGCTATGTTATCATTGTTTCGAAAGGATTTTTATGCATTGTTTAGTTCTGCAGTTGCATTTGTAGTGGTTGGATTGTTTACCACTGTTTTGGCACTCTTTTTATGGATAATTCCGGGTGAATATAATCTGGTTGATGGTGGATTAGTGGTGACAAACCCAATTTTTCATCTCTTGTCATTATTGATGCTTTTTTTCATTCCTTTGATTTCGATGAGGTCTTTTACAGATGAAAAAAGACAAGGGACATGGGATATGATTTGTATCAGGCCAATATCATCAATCAAGATTGTTTTTGCAAAATATTTGTCAATTCAATTTTTTTTGCTAATATTTGTGGTTCTAACGTTTGTTCATCCTGTGGTTTTATCCAGATGTGGTTACCCTTCTGGTAATCTGGATATTGGAGTGTTAATAGCTTCGTATCTGGGTTTGTTGTTACTTACTTCTGCGTATGTTGTTATTGGTGTTTTTGCATCAGCAATTTCCCCAAATCAGATTGTTGCATTTTTGATTGCATTGTTTGTAAATTTATTTGTTACATATGGATTTGAGCTTTTGGGTGGAATAAGTTCATTGTCCTTTTTGCAAAATGTTACAGATTTCTTTAGCCTTAGTTCTCGGTATCGATCATTTCAACGTGGGGTGATTGACTCAGGGGATATGGTCTATTTTATCTTTATCACAGGATTTTTTTTAATACTAACTGCTCAATACATTGGCAAAAAATTCTTCACGAAAGCGTATCTTTACTCTGTTTCGGCTTTTGGTTTTATTGCATTGTTGAGTATGTTCTTCTATTTCAGAGCAGATCTAACAGAAGAGAAACGTTATACAATTTCGGAATATACCAAATCGGTTTTGACAAACTTAAAATCAAATGTTGAAATTAAAATTTATTTGGCCGGTGATTTAAATATTGGTTTTTCCAGACTTAGAAATGGTGTAGGCGAGCTTATTGATGAATGCCGGACAATATCGGATGTCGATTTGAATTATCAATATATAAATCCGTCGGATGCTCAAAATGAAGGTGAACGAGAGTCTCATTTCAGGCAAATGATTGCTAAAGGAATGGAACCAGTATCGGTAAATGAAACGGACAGAACCGGAAAGACGACTCAAAAATTACTGTTTCCGTGGGTGGAAATGATAGTCGGCAAAGACACACTTCGTTTCTCGATGTTGAAAAAGGTTCCCGGAAAAACTAGTCAGGAGAGTCTTAATGCATCTTTGGAATCTTTGGAAATGAGTTTGGCTGATGGATTGAGGGCATTAACCCGACAAAATCCGGTGCAGATAGCATTTCTTGAAGGTCATGGAGAATTGCCGGATGTGAATATGGTCGATGTCCTGGATAAACTGGGTAAATCATATCGAATAGACAGGGGCGTTATCGGGAATAATCCGGCTATACTTTCGCCATATAAGGTGTTAATAATTGCAGGTCCAAAGAGTGCATTTTCCGAAACGGATAAGTTTGTTCTTGACCAGTATTTGATGGGTGGAGGGCGCATCTTTTGGCTGGTAGATGGTGCTAATATTTCTCATGAAGATCTTGAAAACAAAGGTCAATCGACCGCCTTTTACTCGGATTTAAATTTGACGGATATGTTTTTTGGATACGGTGTTCGAATAAATCCGGTTCTCATACAGGACGCGCAATGTATTTCAATTCCGATGAAGAGTAAAAAAGGGATGGAAGAGGCATATCCTATTCCGTGGATATATGCTCCAACACTTATTCCATCTCCACGCCACCTGATTACACAACATTCTTCATTGGTTAAGGCAGATTATTCGTCTTCAATGGACGTTGTTGGTGAAAATTCGGCAGTTCACAAAGAGGTATTGCTGGCTACGTCTTCTCATACACGCCAGGTTGGATTGCCTCATTTAGTGTCATATAAATCGGTAATGGCTCAGCTTTCTGACGATTATTTTAATCAGGGTAGTACGCCAGTTGCATTATTGCTTGAGGGCACTTTTTCATCGCTATACCGAAACCGGTTTATTCCGGATGGACTTTCTGGTCAAACTTTAAGAACTGAAAGTGAGCCGACTAAAATGGTCATAGCCGCATCATCTTCAATTATTCGGAATGAGCTAAGAAACTCACCATCGGGTGTCCTTCCTGTACCATTGGGCTACGTGCCGTTTATGAATGTTCAGTTTGGTAATCCTGATTTTGTAGTCAATGTTGTACAGTATCTTGCTGATGATCAGTTGAAAATTATACTTGGATCTCGTCAATTTATTCTAAGGTTGATGGATAGTAAGATATTATCAGATTATCTGATAATTATTCAGATTACAGTTGTGATTCTACCATTAGTCTTGCTTTCTGTTTTTATTTTATTAACCTACTATATTCGCAAACGAAGATATTCGCATTTTTAGATGTTGTTTCAGTTTGTTTTCGTTTGGTTGATACAATATTGGCTAATTGATTTAATTCTAGATATTATTGAAAATAGATAAACCCTTATAGCAAACCTTCGTTCGCGATAAGGGTTTTGTTTAATAGGTTAATAATCTGTTGATTATATGATTTGAACTCAATGCTATTCTACGAAATTAGTGGATTTGTATTAGATCAATTTGGTAGGATTAAGAGGTCGTTTATTCTGAGATCCGGATTATACGAAACGAATTATTCTTTATACACAAAGCTTTTACGCACAGTGGTGTAAATGGTAAAGAATCCGCGGGCACCTTTACCATCCGTACTGGTAGGTATAGTTCGTTTTATATTTGTTTTGACATTGGCCGGTTGTCCGCCAAAAAGCGGATTTCTTCCGCGGTATTCGTCAACTACCTGATAGATATAGTATAAATAGTCTTCGGTGATACTATTCATTTCGATTGTGATAGTGTCACCACTCTTCACTTTTTCGTCGGGCTTTTCGCTGAACAGGTACATAACAGACTCGCTTATCAGGTATTTCCCGTTGAAAAACTGATCGTCTGTTGCACCCCATTCGCTAATGCTGTCTGAATTGCAAACACCATTAATATAAGTCCGGAAGAGATAGAAGTCTTTTGTCTTTTCCGGGTCCTGCATCGAAATCCGTATAGCCCACGAGTCCTGATATAGAATTCTATTCTTTACTACAGACATAGAGTCAATAGCGGGAACTTTGTTCAAAACAGATTCGCTGGTGTACGTTTCTTTCACCCCATCGTTGTTAATATCCACATTTGAGATATTCAGAGTATAACGTCTTCCGGCAACAGCGGTAAATACAGTCGGTGTAAAGTAACACCCTTTTCTTCGGGTATCTTCCTGAATAGAATAGGAGTTTCCCTCACTGTCTGTAAGCGTAACTACTGCATTTGAAACCATTTCTGCAGGCTTGTTGTAGAAATAGTCCGAGCTCTTTTTCAGCATGATTGTATCTGCGGCAGCATCGTCAGAAATTGCACCATCCACCACCAGTTCGGGTTCAGTTTTGCCTAAATCAATATCTATCTCCTGCGTGCAGGATGCCATTGCTGATATAAAGAAAATTGTTGCTAAATATATGTACTTCATTGTTTTCAGAATTTAATATTGTAAGTAACTGAGGGAATAAAGGTGAAAAGGTAGGTCATCTCTGCCTTGGTTCTGCCGGGTACATCTTTGTCTCCAACAAAGTTTATTGCCCAGGCATTTTTGTGTGCATAGACATTGTATATGGAGAAGTTCCATTCTCCCTTCCACGGCAGTTTGCGTTTTCCCCGGGGTACGTAGTTGAGTGACACATCGAGACGATGATAATCGGGCATCCTGTATTCGTTGCGTTTGGAATAAACAGGGATAATAACTTTACCTGTTTCCATACGGGCGACAGGGTAGGTGATGGGTTGTCCGGTGGCGTAGACAAAGTTGGCACCGAGCGAAATTTTTTCATTTAAAGCATAATTGGCAACAATGTAGATTGTGTGAGGTCTGTCGTATGGTGCAAGGTATGTTTGATTGTTGTTGATGCCATCAATCTTTCGTTCGGTATGTGAGTAGGCATAGCTGATCCAACCAGTCAAATCACCTTCATTTTTCTGCAAAAGGAATTCGGCACCATAGGCCTTTGACCGACCGAAGCGCAGTTCTCCATCCAGTTTCTTATTCAAAAGGAGTTGAGCGTGATCTTCGAAGTCGATGGTGTTTTGCATATCTTTGTAAAATAGCTCCACAGAGGCTTCGAGAGAGTTATCAAGGAAATTTCTGAAATAACCCACAGCAAACTGATCGCATAACTGTGGTTTTACATTCGGACTGGCTGTAAACCATAGATCCAATGGTGTTCCGGCTGTGGAATTTGATGCCATTTGCAAAAATTGATTTGTGCGCGAGTAGTTGGCCTTGACAGACGAAATACTGTTTATACGATAATTAATACCAAGTCTGGGCGAAAGACGGAAAAATGTTTTAATAAACTTTCCGTTGCCATATACAGTGGAATCGATAGATTCATAGTTGTTGTCGTAATTGTAGATTGTACCCGAACCAACATTTGAGAAAACATTCAACCGGATTCCTGCCTTTACGGATAGTTTATCTGTTATTTTATAATCGTCGGAAAGGTAAATAGCCTGATTAAGAGCGTTTATATCGGGTAGCTCATATTTGTCGTAACTGGTAGCTCCACCTGAAGAAATTACAGTGCCCGGGCTGAGTTTATGAAATGTTGAGTTGTAGCCAAACTTCAGTGTATTTTCAGGTGAAAAAAAGTAAGAGAAATCGGCTTTCAGTCCAATATCATTCATCTTATATTTCCAATCGAAATTGCTTTCGTCGCTAATGCTTGAAGCCAGTCCGTAGTTGTATCGCGTATAATTGAAGGTGAAGTTGCTGAATAAGCATTTGGAAAACAGGTGATTCCAGCGGGTTGTAAGCGTAGTATTTCCAAAATCAAAACCAGCCATTTTGTTTTTGAAAACATCCTGACCCATATATGCCGAAACAAATATTTTATTATTGTCATTTATCCGGTGAGTCAGTTTTGCGTTTAAATCGTAAAAATAGAGTCTGTTGTCTCTGATTTTTTCGTCCGATGACATTTTCAGAAACATATCTGCATAGGTTCTTCTGCCCGAAACTACAAAGGTTGTTTTGTCTGAACCAATTGGTCCTTCCAGAGTCAGACGGCTCGATATTGTACCAATCCCACCGCTACCTGCAAATTTCTTTGAGTTTCCATCTTTCATGTGAACTTCGAGAAGTGAAGCCAAACGTCCGTCGTGCGTGGCCGGAATGTCGCCTTTGTAAAGAGTCAGGTTTTTTATGGCATCGTTGTTGAAAACCGAGAAGAATCCCATCAGGTGAGATGCATTGTACACAGTAGCTTCGTCGAGCACAATCAGATTTTGATCGATGCCACCGCCCCGTACACTAAAACTTGAAGTACCTTCACCGGCGGAAACAACCCCCGGCAATAACTGAATCGCTTTGATTAAATCGACTTCGCCCATCAATGCCGGAATTTTGCGTATAGATGTGATTTCGAGTTTTTGCGCGCTCATGTTATTGTTGCTCACATTTGCATCTTTCCGTCTGGATCTAACCACAACCTCAGACAGTTCTTTTGAACCGGGAGCAAGGTCGATATTGCGGGTCTGAACCCCGTTGATGATAACAGTTGTGGTTGTATTCTTGTATCCGACATAAGTGCACTCGATGGTAAATGTCCCTTTCGGCAGATTGATGGAATAGAACCCGTAGTTGTTGGTGATAGTGCCTTTTTTGAGCTCTTTGATGTAAACTGTAGCTCCAATAAGAGCTTCACCGTTGGAAGCGTCTTTAACATACCCGCTTAATGAGATTTTTTCTGCTGTTTCTACAGCCATTATCCCCTGAATATATGAGAATAATAGAAAAATCAGAACTGTTTTTTTGAAAATCATACTTTTATCTTTTTACTTTAAACAAAATTTATACTGCAAAGGTCAGAATTTAGCAGCAAACAGCAGAAATAAAACCGGATGAATGCGAAAAAAGAGGGTTGAATAACTATTTTTAAAACAAAAAGAGGCTGCTCCGGAAGGAACAACCTCTCTATGAGTTCGGGAAAATTAATTATTTCGCCATTTCGATAGCAACAGCAACCTGTACAGTTGCACCCACCATCGGGTTGTTACCCATACCCAGGAATCCCATCATTTCCACGTGAGCGGGAACTGAAGAAGAACCTGCGAACTGAGCATCACCGTGCATACGACCCATAGTGTCTGTCATACCGTAAGAAGCAGGACCGGCAGCCATGTTATCTGGGTGAAGAGTACGACCTGTACCACCACCTGATGCTACAGAGAAATACTTTTTACCTAATTCCATGCACTCTTTTTTGTAAGTACCTGCTACCGGGTGCTGGAAGCGGGTAGGGTTGGTTGAGTTACCTGTGATAGATACATCAACACCTTCTGCACGCATGATAGCAACACCTTCGCGCACATCATCAGCTCCGTAACATTTTACAGCAGCACGGGGTCCATCAGAATATGCTTTTGTTTTAACCACGTTCAATTCGCCTGTAGCGTAATCGAAGTCAGTTTGAACATAAGTAAAACCATTGATACGAGAAATGATCATCGCAGCATCTTTACCCAATCCGTTCAGGATAACGCGAAGCGGCTCCTGACGAACTTTGTTGGCAGACTGAGCGATACCGATTGCGCCTTCAGCAGCAGCAAACGACTCGTGACCAGCCAGGAAAGCGAAACATTTAGTTTCGTTGCGAAGCAACATCGCTGCCAGATTACCGTGTCCGATACCTACTTTGCGATCTTCGGCTACAGAACCGGGAATACAGAATGCCTGCAAACCGATACCGATTGCCTCAGCAGCGTCAGCAGCAGTAGTGCAACCTTTTTTGATTGCGATAGCAGCACCTACTACGTAAGCCCATTTAGCGTTTTCGAATGCGATGTTCTGGATGTCTTCGCAGATTTTGTAAGGGTCGATGCCCTTAGCCGCGCAAATAGCTTTGGCTTCGTCGATATCTTTGATACCGTATGTATTGAGAGCCGCATTGACTTTGCCTATACGACGGTCGTAACTTTCAAATAATTGCATGATAAATGAATTAATAATTAATAATTAAAAATTAATAGTTGGTGAGTAATAGTGAAATAGATAATTCAATGAATAATTAACCTTTTCGGTTATTCTGTTTTTTTATCACTGGAATTAATTATTGAAACGAGAATTTTGATTATTTCAACACAATCATTGTGTATGCTTGAATACTCTTTTTCAGTAATGAATCGGTTGTATATAAAAGCTCTAACCAATATTCGGTTTCGTTTGCTTCTTTGAGTGCAATTTTAAGTTTAGAAATAAAATCTTTTGTACTTTGAGCAAAGACAGATTCTTTTACATTTGCACCAATACTTGTTCCGCTTTTCAGTAATTGTTTATTCAGAATAAAACCGCTGTTTTTTCTTTCAAGGTGTTGATACATTCGAATAATTCTGATAGCAAAATACTTGCTTTTATCAGCAATAATATTCTCAGTCTTCACCGCATTAATTGTTAATTATTAATTATGAATTATTAATTGACTTCTACTCATGTCTGGGGTCAATATATTTTGCAGCATTAGCAAAACGACCGTAGGTGCTGGTGCATTTTTTCAAAGCTTCGTTTGCATCCATACCTTTTTTGATCATGTCCATCATAGGACCGAAACGAACGAATTCGTATCCACAAGCCTCACCATCTTCGTCAAGAGCCATACGGTTGATGTAACCTTCTGCCATTTCGAGATAACGAACACCTTTAGCGTTGGAAGAGAACATTGTACCAACCTGACTGCGAAGACCTTTACCCAAATCTTCCAGACCAGCTCCGATAGGCAGACCACCTTCAGAGAAAGCTGATTGAGAACGACCGTAAGCAATCTGAAGGAACAATTCGCGCATAGCTACATTGATCGCGTCGCAAACTAAGTCTGTGTTCAAAGCCTCAAGTACAGTTTTGCCGGTCAGGATTTCTGCTGCCATAGCTGCAGAGTGAGTCATACCCGAGCAACCTACTGTTTCTACCAAAGCCTCTTCGATGATACCGTTTTTGATGTTCAGCGTCAGTTTGCACGCACCTTGCTGAGGAGCACACCAACCCACACCGTGAGTCAAACCCGAAATATCAACGATTTCCTTTGCTTTAACCCATCTTCCTTCTTGTGGAATGGGCGCAGGACCGTGGTTTGGTCCTTTTTTTACAACACACATGTGTTCTACTTCGTGAGAATAAATCATAATATAAATATTTAGATAATGATGTTATTTAGAGTCTATTGAAAACACTTATTTTAAAAGCAGCGCAAAGTTACATCAATTTTTTTAATTAATAATCGCCCTTCTGAGCTATTTTGCAATAAATTAAGCTAATAATAAAATGGCTTTTTTTATCTCTTTATTCTAGAAGAATGACTTATTCAATTACAATTATTGTATTTTAGACTGACGTGAGATTATTACATTCTATTTCCTGAAATCGATAAGATATGTCAGTGTTATTTGAGTAATCTGGTTGGCCGAGCGGGCAAAATACTCCTTTTTCGAATTACTGAAAATATCTCCCAATCCGTAGTGATACCTTCCTTCAAGCATAAAATGGCCAATACCAGTGTGCAGATCAAATCCTGTGCCAAAGCACAGTCCATAGTCAAATCTGTTATCTATTTTCTTACCGTGTTGAGGCGATTCCGTATTGTTTTCTGTAAAGTTCCGTATCTCTTTATCGCTTATCATGTAGGCTATTTTTGGCCCTAGATTGATGATATATCGTAGCTTCTTTTTTCCGAAATAGAGATGAGTCATAAATGGCAACTCTATGTAGTTGAGTGTACGTGAGTAGTTGAGTGTCGTATCAGAGAGGTTTTCTTTCCATCCTCGTTGTACAAAATTGAACTCTGTTAAAAGACCGAAATGTTTTTCAGTTATGTATCTGAACGTTAATCCACCATTTGCAGATTGCAAATTATTTTGTTTCACGGTAGGCCGAAAGTTTACGCTCGACAGCGAGAAACCTGAGTTTACACCAAAAGCCACTTCGGGTACAAAATCGTTTTGAGCCAGTGTTTTATGTATACCAATAAATAGTAGAGATAGCGTGAATATATTTTTAACTTTCATTATGTGAGTTATTTATTTACATCTGTTATTTGCCGGAAACGATTTTTGTGATTTCAAAATTTTTTCCGTAGTGAATCAGATATACGTTTTTGTTGATAAGTCCACCCCAGTTATTGATTCGCTCGAAGTAGAAGCCGGTCTGAATTCCGTTGAAACTTTTTCGAATCACATTTTTCTCAAATTCGTTTTCTGCTGATGCAGCAGCTTTAAGCAAATAATAACCGGTGTCGTATCCGAGTAGTCCGTATTTGGGAAAGCTGTTAATCATTTCGCGCTGAAACCAGTTTCGGTAGTTGGCGTGCACCTCTTTGTATTCAGCCGAAGTTGTATTGGCATAGAATGAGGTGTAAATATACGTGTTGAGGTTGTAAAATGCCTCCATATAATCTTTGGTGTATGTTTGCCATTCGGGGTATCCGAAGAGCGATATTTTAAGTTCAGGCTTGTTGATAACCAGGCTTTGAAGAGCGGGCAGATATTGTCTGAGATCTTCGGTTTTGCTCGATGTAGGTATGATAATATTCTCTTTATCAGAAGATAAAGCTGTGCTTAGTTGATCAAGTCCATCGTAGTTTTCGACGGCAAATACCTGAAACGCAATGGCTTTTCGTTTAAGTTCAGCTTTAAGTAAACCAATAAATTCGGTTTTGTCAGATGGTTTGTTTTTTTCTTCAATAAATACAATTTTATCTTTTCTGAATTTTTTGTAAAACATCTGAATCGCTTCAGAGTAGAGGTAGTTTTGAGGTGTATTTATTTGCAACACCTGAGCATTATTCAGTACCTCTTCGTTCTTTGATGTAAAGGGTATTACCAGGGCAATGTTATTCTCTTTGGCAAAAGTGGCAGCTTCGGCAATATGGGCATTGTAGACAGGGCCGATAATCATCTGGATGTCTGCCATTTCCGGATTTTTCAGTATCCGGCTGATGGATTTGCTTTCGACTCCGGTATCGAAAACGTGTAAATCAATGGATATTCCACTCATTTTGAGCTTTTCGACAGCAAGCAGGAGGCCTTCATAATACTCTACAAACCTACGCGATTGTTTCGCAGCCTCTTCTGCCGGAGCATCGAGCAAAAAGGGTAGGAGAAGGGCTACATTTATTTTTCGGTTAACCACCTCTTCGCTTGTGGTGGGTTCTTCAGGTTTTGTGGTTTGTACTTCTTGTTTTTCTTCTTCTTGTTTTTCGTTAGTAGCAACAGCTGATTTGGGTACCGGTATTTTTATTATTCCACCGGCTGTTATCTTTTGTGCTATATTGGGATTGAGCATTGTCAGCGAATCAACAGAGACATTGAATTTTCGGCAGATGCTGAAAATCGACTCGTTTTTGTGTAGTGTGTATTCGAAATATTTATCCTCGGGCTCGCTTGTTGTTTGAGCTATATTTTTTTTGATGCGAGAAACGTCTAATCGCAGTACTTTACCGGTTTGAAATGATTCGGCAGTCAGGCCAGCATTCATCTCAATCAGCTCGTTTACCGATAATCCGTATTTACGCGCCACTGCAAATAGAGTTTCACCAGCAATTATCGTGTGGTACTGGTAGCTTTTCTTTTTCTGTGGTTCATCGGGAACCGAAACTGTTTGTGGAATTTTAATTCGTGTACCTGTTTTGACTGATGTTTCGGTAATGTTGTTTAACTTCTGAATGGAGGGAACTGTTACACCATACATAGTCGCTATGGAGTAGAGCGTTTCGCCTCTTTCTACAGTATGAAAGAAGTAATTGTAATATTCCTGGTTGTTTTTCGTTTCTTTGGGTGAGGGTGTTTGTTGTGCCCACGTAATTGTGGTTAAAACAAGTGCGGAAAAAATAATAATAAGACGGATGGTACGCATAGTTTTGTTTTTTACAAAATGATAGCTTTGTCGCATTTTTAACGGTACAAAATTAGTAATATTATTCCAAATAAGGGCTGAAATTGAGTTTTAGAACCGATTATTTGGTGAAAATGAGATTTATGAAATAGATTTGTATTATTTTTGGCTAAAATTAGAGGTTCGTATAGTCAGATAATTCACATTCAGATGAAAAAATATTTATTATTATCGTTGTTAATATTCTCTTATTCAGCGATTCAGGCGCAAAAATTTACAGTGTCAGGTGGTTCGAAGAGTGTTCTTTATGAATCACCCGATGCCGATAGTGGACTGGATACAATTGCAGTATTGTATGGCATGGATAATGCTACAATTACTTTTGAATCAAATAACAATAGCCCGATGAGCTGGTTTAAATATACCACAAATCCATTCGATAGATTGCTGTTACCCGGAAATCAGGTAGGCAATAAAACGACATTGTCTTCCGGGATTCAGTCGAATTGTGGATATGGAGTGACAGTGGGTTCGAAAATCTATTATATATGGTTGTTCGACTATACTCAATATCTGCCATCTTCGGTTTCTATCTCGTCGGCCAACGATAATTTATGCGAAGAGGTTTTGCTGAACGTGGTGGCACCTAAATACAGCATGAAATATATCGCCTCTAATGCGGCTATTTCATATACTGTGAAAAACAGGAATATACCCCTTAAATATAAGACAATGAAGTTTGATGAAGGGGCTAAAAAATTTGTGGATGAAGAGCAAACAATTATTTTGTCAGAGTTGATAGCCAATCCGCGAATTGTAGAGGCACCCCTTCGCAATACTACATTTACCTTGGGTGATGATCGATTTGCTTTGCAATGGGGATTAAGCCAGACTATTGTGTCGGAGGATCTTCCCGGTAAAGCTGTAAAGGCAGAGTCGGATGCAAAACACGTGGTTCGTGATGTTGATAATGAAGTAGACAAAGAGATTGGTGATTTAGGCGGATCGGCACCGGTAGATTTAGAGTTCAAAGCATTTGCGAATGAGCCTGTTGCTGCATATTATACCTGGCAAATTGCAACCGACAAAGAGTTTAAAAATATTCTTGCCACTTATCCCGATAAAGAGTTGAGATACACTTTTCATAATTTCGGCAAATATTCTGTACGGCTTTTGGTGAGCAATAGTTCAAACAGTTGTGTCGATTCGAGTCAGGTCTATGAAGATATTGAAATTACCGACTCTAAACTGTTGGCACCCAACGCATTTTCGCCCAATGGCGATGGTAAAAACGATGAATTTAAAGTGATGTACAAATCTATTCTGTCGTTCGAAGGATGGATATTCAACCGATGGGGGAATGAGTTGTTTCACTGGAGCGATCCCACAAAAGGTTGGGATGGCAAAGCCGGAGGTAAATATGTTACGCCCGGAGTCTATTTTTATATTTTTGAGGCAACAGGCTCGGATGGAGTAAAATACAAATTAAAAGGAAGTGTCAATGTTTTTAGTAAAAAGGAGTAGTGTTTGTATGAGAAAATCAATAGTTGTTATTCTTATAACCTCTTGCTTGTCAGGAGGTTTTTCGTTATATGGACAGGCGGATACCACAATGGTGAAAAGCAAATCAGAATTACCCGAAGTGAATAGTTTTACATCACCACCGGTAGTACCATCCGCAATGGAATTTTGTGGTAAGAAAATTGATCTGACCCGCTACGATATGTATGAGAGGTTCGATCGGGAGCTATCGGCCATGTGCTATATGCACTCATCCTCAATTGCTTTGATAAAGCGGGCCAATCGATATTTTCCTGTTATTGACCCCATTTTGAAACAGATGGGTATTCCCGAAGATATGAAGTATCTGGCAGTTATTGAAAGTAGCTTGAACGTTCGGGCTGTATCGTCTGTAAAAGCCGGTGGGCTTTGGCAATTTATGCCGGCAACAGGAGATATGTATGGCCTGGAGGTGAATGATTCTATCGATGAGCGCTATCATGTGGAAAAATCGACGGTGGCAGCCTGCAAAATGTTGAAGGATTTGTATGCACAATTCAGGGATTGGGCCAGTGTTGCAGCGGCTTACAACATTGGCTCAACACGTATTCGTGCCGAGTTGGGACGGCAGTTGGGGCAGTCGGCACTCGATTTGTATCTGGTAGAGGAGACGTCGCGCTATGTTTTCCGGATTCTGGCAGCAAAAGCTTTTTTTGCGAATCCATACAAATATGGTTTTGCCATCAAAGCCAATCAATTGTATAAACCCATACAGTGTAGGGAGGTATTGGTTAATTCGACCGTTGATAATTTGTATAAATTTGCTATCGAAAATAATACTACTTTTTTGCAAATAAAAGATTTCAATCCCTGGCTCAGAGGCAGAAGTATTCCTGATCCGGAAGGAAAAATATACAAAATCAAAATTCCGTTAACCGAAGACCTGTATTATAAAGGTGAAAAAATAATCCCATATTCTTCCAATTGGGTGGTTGGCAATTAGGCCGGAAAGATGATTATCCAGCATTGGTTAATTTCTATTCAAATCAATTATTAAAGTTCCACGAAACGCCAATTTTCATTGTTCTTGGATTGATTGGGTAGTGCGGTGTGGTGAAGTAATTGGGCTCAACCAAATTTTCGCTGGCGTGGTAATACATCACAAAGAATCTCGTGCGTTTCAGGTGCAGATTGGCATAAACGCTGACAAGAGGATAGTTGCCAATGCGTATTTCGCTTTGGGTATGAAACTGACTGATAGCCGGTTGATAGGCAGGGGCATAGTAAGAGGTGAAATACCTCACATCGGCCCCGGCTTGTAAAGTTAATACTTTGGCCAGTTTGGCCAGCAGATAGATATTGTGGTAGAGTGTTAAATCCGGTAGTGGAATTACCTTTTGCATCGAAGAAAATTGTCCGTGTATTTCATTGTCGAGATGCAGAATTCCCCACTTAAAGTCTTTTGATAGTGATGCCGAAATTATCTGAATATTTTCGCTTTCCTGTGTGGGTAAGGCTTTGTTGTTGAAGTAGATGTAGTTTTGCAAATTCTCGACACCGGCTTTCATTGAAAATTTCTCTTCAGGTATGGATAGTTCACCCTCTACGCGAACTCGTCTTTCATCATTAAAAGCATTGTCCCACCAAAAGTGGTTGGAATGGTAGTGATTGAGATAAAAACCGGGATTAATAATCTTGATAAATCCGTTTGCTCTGAAAAGCAAATCACGATTCAAAATATTCACCTGAGTTTTAATTTCTCCGGCCAGGGTAAATTGTCCCAGGTCTTCACCCAGGATACCGAGTTCGGCCGTTGCATTGTATTGCAGAAATTTGCTGTTTTGACGGCTGATTTCGGCACCTGCAAACGTCGAGTTTTGGCTGTATTTCGTTTTACCGGTTGGGTCGATTATCTGATACCGACGTATTTCATTGCGCAGATAAGCGGTCAGTCCAAATACGGCATACTTGTTGAATCCCTCGTACAGACGCAGAGCAACTGTATTCTGAAAGGATTTATAACTCGTGGTGTCGTTGGTGGTTAACGTGTCAATATAATGGTTGTCGTAATAATCGCTGGAAAAAGATTTTTCTACAAAACGGCGAAAAATAGTGTTATACTGAAAGGTGTGGATGATGCCCGAAACCGGAACAAATTCTTTGATTTCTGTGGTATCTTTTTTTGTTGTACGGTAGAACCCAAGATCGTAGTGGTGGTTGAGGTAGGCTATGCCACCATTTATCCGGTTCCACGATTTTTCCAGATTGACCGGGATATTCACCGATTCGAATGTGTTTTTTGTACCGCTCAGACTTGAGGGATTGGTAATATAAACATCGTTCTGAATTCCCCCATTTTCGTAGTTAGACAGATTGCTGTTTCCCAAAAAAGCGTGGTAACCATAGTGGTCGGACTTATAGCTGCTGAAAAGCTTGTAGCTAATATCGCTCACAGACGAGGCCGCGTAAAACCCTCTGGCATAGATGTTTTCGAAATCAGCCCCAATATTGAGTTTTTTTCCGGCATTTGCACTAAATGTGGCCTTGAAGCGTTCTTCCTTGGTGTTGCTCGATCCCCCCGAAGTATAGGTTAGATTGGTTAAAGGAATAGTCGTGTTGAAATACGATACATTTTCCGGCGAAAGAAAATAGGGCTCATAAACCTGCGAAAAGAGAAAACGGGGTGACTCTTTTTGTTGAAAGAAGATTCTGGAATAGGAGGGAGAACCCAGATTTCCCAGACTTCCGCGAGGAGAACGATATCCGTCAGCTGAACTATAGTGTTGAAAATCAAGCGGAACTGTATCTACATCTACCCGGTATTCATTTCCCAGATTGGGTGTGATTTTCCATGAGCGGATGGCCATTGCCGGCTCTTTCTCCTGTGCGGATAAAGAGGCGAACAACAATATATTCAGGAATAAGACAAGTAAATTTTTCATATGTGATGCAAAAGTACAAAAACTGTTTTTTAATTCATAATTTTTAATTCATAATGCATAATTGAAGGGTGGAATTGGGCGTTTTTTTCGTTATACGTTATACGTTATACGTTATACGTTATACGGAGTGAGTTGTGCAGTTGGAGATGGGCATACCACATTTTCTATCCACCAGTCTACCCGTCTACTAGTTTATCCGTCTACTGGTTTCTGGTTTACTTGTAACCCGTAACTTGTAACTTGTAACAAAAAATCGTAACTTTGCAGAAAGATTTTGCAATTATGATGGAGCCAAAGAAAACCAGACAATACAACAAAAAACCGGATGCTGCCCCAACAATGAGCATGGGACGTCTTCAACCGCAGGCACGCGAACTCGAAGAGGTGGTATTAGGTGCCCTGATGCTTGAAAAAGATGCCTATTCCATAGTAAGTGACATCCTTAAGCCCGATTGTTTTTACGACAATGTGCACAAACTTATTTACACGGCCATTGTAGATTTGGCCATGAATATGAAACCTGTGGACATGCTTACCGTAACAGAACAGTTGCGCAAAAAAGGGGAGTTGGAACAGGTAGGTGGCGCGTTTTATATTTCTCAACTTACGACCAAGGTATTGTCAACCTCTCACCTGGAGTACCATGCCCGCATTATCGCCCAAAAATATCTTGCCCGCGAGTTAATTACATTTACATCCGAAATTCAAACCAAAGCATTCGAAGATGTAATTGATGTAGATGATTTGATGCAGGAGGCAGAAGGAAAATTATTTGAAATTTCACAACGAAACCTCAAAAAAGATGTCACTCAGATCAATCCGGTCATCAAGGAGGCATTAGACAATATGCAGATTGCGGCTAATCAGGAGTCGGGTATGAGTGGTTTGCCTTCCGGTTTCGATAGTTTGGATAAAATGACTAATGGTTGGCAAAAATCAGACCTGGTTATTATTGCTGCCCGTCCTGCAATGGGTAAAACAGCATTTGTGCTCTCAATGGCCAAAAACATGGCTGTTGATTATGGTCATGCCGTGGCTGTATTCTCTCTTGAAATGGCCAATGTACAGTTGGTAAATCGTTTGATATCAAATGTATGTGAAATACCGGCCGGTAAAATCAAGACTGGTCGTCTGAGTGACGCCGAGTGGGAACAACTATTTGTGAAAATAAAGAATCTGAACGACGCACCTGTATATGTAGATGATACACCCAGTTTGTCGGTATTCGAATTACGGACCAAAGCAAGACGGCTGGTGCGGGAGCATGGTGTTAAGATTATTATTATCGACTACCTTCAGCTGATGAATGCGAGTGGTATGACCTACGGAAGCCGTGAGCAAGAGGTTAGTATTATTTCGCGATCGCTCAAGGGATTGGCAAAAGAGTTGAACATTCCGATTATTGCACTTTCGCAGTTGAACCGGGGTGTTGAAAACAGAACGGGTACCGGTCCGGATGGCAAACGTCCACAGCTTTCGGATCTTCGTGAATCTGGTGCTATCGAGCAGGATGCCGATATGGTTTGCTTTATTCACCGTCCCGAATATTATAAAATAATGGAAGATGAACAGGGGAACAGTCTGTTGGGCATGGCTGAGATCATCATCGCCAAACACCGAAATGGACCGGTAGGTGATGCGCGACTTCGCTTTAAGGGCGAATTTGCCAAATTTCAGAATCCCGAAGAGGATGCAATACCAATGCCGGATTTTATTGGAAACACATACAGCTCTAAGATGAATAACCCCGAAATGCAGATTGGCCCCGATTATGCATCCCCTTCATCAAATGCCTCTGACTCATTTATGAATAAGAGGGATGATGTTATGCCCTTTTGATATTTCAGTTGGATAATGTATTATTTGTTTATAAAAGTTTTGATTTAATTTATTAAATAAAATTAAATAATATGGCTTGATAGATTTGCGGTTTTTTATTTTATAAAATATTCTGATATTTGCAGTCTATTTTGGATTTTTATACACACACACATACACTGCAATTATATCTGATTAACATGAAACACCTGCTAATTTGTTGTTTGGTGGACGAGAATTGTTTTGCATCGACGATCGTTCAGAAGTTTATTTCGGAGCTAAATACATCGCGTAAAGAGATATTGATTCGAAACCTGTATGATCCTGCATTTAAATCTTTACTCTCCAAAAGTAATGATATCTCTGCAATGCACGTAAAAAGAGAGCAGGATTTAATTAGATGGGCTGACATCATTACTTTTATATATCCGATTTGGTGGTCTGGTATGCCAGCCATCTTAAAAAGTTATCTGGAATCTGTTTTTATTTCCGGCTTTGCTTACACCGAAGCCACTGATTCAATTTCCGGCTTACTATCTGACAAAAAGGTCAATGTAATAAATCTGATCAGCTCTGTCGAAGAGATTATCAGGGGGGAGGGCATTGCATATTGTATTCCTCAGTCGAATGATTTTCGTATTTTTGAATGGTGTGGAATGGAGGTTCAGAAGCATCTTTTTTTTAGAGATAATAAATGGATGAATGATGAAGAAAAAAAGGAGCTTTTGTCTGATCTGTCTGAGTTGATGGGCGAAAAATCTCACAATGTATTCATTTGATTCGTTCAACTCTTTTCATATTTTTTCGAAGAGATTATCTATTCAGTTTACCTGCTTATTTTAGCCATTTTTTTGGTTATCTTTGTGCCTTAAATTGAAAAAACAGAGGCAGAATGATTTCGATAGAAGGTTTAAGTGTAGAATTTGGCGGTAACCCGCTTTTTGATAATATCACCTATTTAATTAATAAAAAAGACCGCATTGCGCTGGTCGGAAAGAACGGTGCCGGCAAAAGTACTATGCTTAAGATAATTGCCGGACTTCAACAACCCACCTCGGGAAACATCAGTGCTCCCAAAGACATGTCTATTGGTTATTTGCCTCAACAGATGAATCACGACAACACCCGAACAGTGATGCAGGAGGCCGAATGTGCATTCAGCCATATTTTCGAATTGCAGGATAGCATTGAACGGATGAATGTGGAACTTGCTGAGCGCGAGGATTACGAGTCTGAAGATTATCACAATTTAATCGATCGGGTCACTCATGCCAATGAACAACTGGCGATGATGGGCGCTGCTAATTATCATGGCGATATTGAAAAAACTCTTTTCGGGCTTGGATTTCAACGATCTGATTTGCAAAGGTTAACCGGTGAATTCAGTGGTGGATGGCGCATGCGTATTGAGCTGGCCAAGCTGCTTTTGCAACAACCTGATGTGCTTTTGCTCGATGAGCCTACCAATCACCTCGATATTGAGTCTATTCAATGGCTCGAGCAGTTTCTCTCTTCACGCGCCAATGCGGTAGTATTAGTTTCGCACGACAGGGCATTTATCGATCAGGTTACTACTCGTACGATAGAAATTTCTCTGGGTAGAATATACGATTATAAGGTCTCTTATTCCCAGTATATTGTGCTGCGTCAGGAGAGACGTCAGCAGCAGATTCGGGCATTCGAGAATCAACAAAAACAGATTCAGGACACTGAGGCGTTTATTGAACGTTTCCGATATAAAGCTACAAAATCGGTACAGGTACAGTCGCGAATAAAGCAGCTCGATAAGATTGATCGACTAGAAGTAGATGATGAGGATAATGCATCGTTGCATCTCAAATTTCCTCCTGCACCCCGTTCCGGTGATTTCCCGGTAATTGCTGATGATCTGAGCAAGCAATATGGTGATTATCTGGTATTTGGTGGTGCCTCTTTCACCATTAAACGGGGAGAAAAAGTTGCTTTTGTGGGTAAAAATGGCGAAGGGAAATCCACTCTGGTCAAATGTATCATGGAAGAGATTGATTATACGGGAATGCTAAAGCTGGGGCACAATGTGAAGATTGGTTATTTTGCTCAGAATCAGGCACAAATGCTCAATGAGGAGCTCTCTGTTTTCGACACCATAGACTACGTAGCCACAGGTGATATTCGCACCAAAATACGCGATATTCTGGGGGCATTTATGTTTGGAGGTGAAGCTGCCGACAAAAAGGTAAAGGTGCTTTCGGGTGGGGAGAGAACCCGATTGGCGATGATCAGGCTGTTGCTCGAGCCGGTGAATTTGCTTATTCTCGATGAGCCTACCAATCACCTCGATATGCGGTCTAAAGATGTTCTTAAAGAAGCAATTCGTGATTTTGATGGTACTGTTATTCTTGTTTCGCACGACCGGGAGTTTCTGGATGGGTTGGCCGAGAAAGTTTATGAGTTTGGGAATAAGAAGATTACCGAGCATTTATGCGGCGTTTATGAGTTTCTTCAAAAGAAAAAAATGGACAATCTGCGCGAGCTTGAGGTTAATAATCAACCCCGAAAAACAACTTCTGATGAAGTAATGGTGAAAACAGTAGGGCAGGAGAGCTACGAGGCGCGCAAAGAGCAATCGAAGATGCTTCGTAAACTGGAAAAATCGATAGCGGATTCAGAAAGACAAATTGCAAAACTTGAAAAAGAGATAGAGGCGCTCGAACAGAAAATGGCGGACAACAGTGGTGGATACGATGTGAGTCTGTTTACAGAACATTCGAAGCTCAAACAGCGTTTGTCTTATGAAATGGATAAATGGACAGAATTGACTATCGAACTGGAAGAAATGAGTGCACTCTAACAAGCTTCAATATTATTATTCATGGATATACAGCTAATTATTAATAATTTTATCGATCAGATAAACACCACTGATGTGACGTTGGAAACATCAGCGTTCAGATTGTTACTTAGTGTTTTGGTGGGGGGAATCATTGGTTTCGAACGTCAGCGAAGCAAGCATTCTGCCGGGTTTCGTACCTTCACGCTTATCTGTGTGGGCTCAACGGTAATGATGTTGATTTCGCTTTATCTTCCTCAGGTTTTCAGGGGGATTTACGATTCAGATCCGACACGTATGGCGGGGCAGGCTGTTACAGGTATTGGTTTTTTGGGTGCGGGAGCCATTATTCAGAGTAAAGGCGCTATTCGGGGAATGACCACGGCAGCTTCAATCTGGATTATTTCGGCATTAGGCTTAGCCATTGGGGCAGGCATGTATTCAGTGGCTTTTATTGGAACCATTGTTACGTTGTTTGTGCTTATTAATCTGGCTAATTTCGAAAAACGTGTGATGGTGGAATGGACAGCAAAAAATATTACCCTCACCTTTGATGGGCTGGAAATACACAAAACTAAAGCAACCAGATTGATGTCAAAGTACGGGTTGTCTGTTCACGATGTCTTTATAGATCAGGACTTAAACAATAAATTGACCCATCTTCATTTTAGCGTTTATGTAAAAATACAAACCGATTACGAAGCTTTATTTACCGATTTGCGCTTGTTGCCTCAGGTTACATCGGTTCGTTTGTGGGCCTGATTGATCATTCTCAGAAAAACATCTTTTCTACAAATATGTTCTGAAAACCGGCATCGGCATCGAGTGAAACATGCCGACAAAGATTTACTGTTTTTTCGATATCATTTTCAGGCGTAAAAAGAAATATTTTTGCTCCCAACAGAGCACTATTTCCAAGTTTAACTATTCTTTGCTCCTCTATTTCTATCAATCCGGTGTTGCAAACATTCCGGATGTTGATAAAATGGCCAAATCCTCCGGCAATGTATAGTTTGTCGATGTCATTCAACGATTTGTTCATCGTATTGGCCAGCACCTGTAGACCAGCTGCAATTGCACCTTTAGCTAGTTGAAATTCGCGTATATCGCCCTGCGAAAGGGTTACAGGGCTCTCTATTTCAATTTGTTCTTCATCATTCACGCACGCACCACTACTGTCTATCTTCCCCAATCGAAGAAGGTTTGCAACAGCATCTATCAATCCACTGCCGCAAATACCGCGTGGCATTACGTTTCCAATTGTATGTGCTTTGAGTATATTGTTTTCCAGACTGACTGCCGAAATTGCCCCCGTAGTAGCCCGCATGCCCATGGATATATTGGTACCTTCGAAGGCAGGACCTGCTGCTGTCGAAGCACATAATACTCCATCTTTGTTGCCCAATACAATCTCACCGTTTGTGCCCAAATCTATCAGAGCGGTCAGTTTATCACTTTTGTCTATTTTTGCAGATACTATTCCGGCCAGTATATCGCTACCAACAAACCCGCCCAAAGAGGGATAAAATAATATTTCAGTCGATGGATCAAGCGGCCATCCCAGTTCTGATGGAGTAAATTTTTGAAGTCCTAAATCAGGTGATTCAAATGGATATTGTGACAATGGTCTGACATCTAATCCGCAGAAAATATGTTGCATGGCTGTATTGCCCACTAAGACAACTTTCTTCAAATCAACGTTTTTGCCACTAGTCAGTTCGATGATCATTTTTAGCACGGCATCGCGAATAAGCTTTCGAAGTTTGGCTGCACCTTCATCTGAGAGTGCGGTTTCGATGCGCGACATCACATCTGCCCCGTATAGGGTTTGAGGATTAATTATCGATTGTGCACCGGCTACACTTCCATTGCTCAGGTCAGTTAGTTGAGCCACAACGGTGGTAGTGCCCAAATCTATGGCAACGCCAAATCCGGTTTGTGGTACAAAGTCGAAGGTGGTGTTGTCTGCCAATATCACGTTTTCCCATTGTGCTATTTCCAGGGTGATATCTTCGCTCACGTAGCTCAGGCAGGCCAATCGCCAACTCTCGTCTAAATGTAGTTTATCCAGAAAATCAGAGTGGTGTTTATCTTTGGCTATATTACCGGATAGAAGTTTCACTTTACATGCACCACAAATACCCTTTCCGCCGCAGGGAAACTCTACACCAAATTCGTTGATGACATCTATCAGGGGGGTATTTACCACCACATTTAGCTGTTTATGCAGGGGCTCGAGGGTGACAGTTACTGTTTTATGCAGATTCATGGCCATTAATTGAGTCTGTTATCCGAAATTATCAATGTAGATGGTCCCTGTTTTAGCCAGGCAGCTTCTGTGTCAACAAAGTGCTTCCAGCTATTGAGACTAATCATCATCAAATCATGTTGTTGCAGAAATTCCGGCCCGATATTATTATCAAATATCATCTGTATCGGATTTGATTCGCGTTCTACCAGTTTATTGAAATCGGAATTGTTTTTCAGAATGTTATGTTTGTCCCAAAGCGTGACGCGGGCTTCCGAATTATCCAGTAGTTTTTCAATATAGGGCAATAGCAGGGCATCTGCCGAGAGGTGAATAGGAATAAATACCTGATCGACTGAGCCAAGGCTTTTGTCAATAAGAATCCCCACAGGCACATCGCATTTGGACAGGATATTACGTGTCTTTTCGTCGAATGGTGTATCTTCAAACATTTTCTCTTTACCGACTACCTTATTCAGCAATCTGTCCGGATTAATAATTCGTGTAGTAAAACCAAGAACTTTACCCAAAAGGCTGCCCTCGTACACAGACTGCCCGATACCAACCAGCAGAAGGTCGTAGTGTCCGGTATTTGCCACATTGGCTATATCGGATACAATGTCGTTCGATTCTTTGAAAAAAGTGGTGAGCTTTTGTCTCATCATGCGCGATTCTTCAATCACCGGTGCAAATGATTCGTACTCATACTCATCGACATTCAGGCGGCTCAACTCGTTTGTCGGCGAAAGATGCAGAGCTGTGATAATGGCATTTCCATTCTGACGTTTTGTAAACGAATGAGCCAATCGCAGTAGCGAAATGCCCCGTTCTGGTTTACCAAACGAAAAAAGCACCTTGTATTTGTTGTTGAGTCGGGCAATTGTCGGCAGATCTTCTTTTTCTTTTCTATAAAACCATTCAATTATATTGATCACAGGTCCGGTCATAAATGTAGTCACCAGAGCCATTATCACCATCATTGCAAAAATTTGTGGCGATAAAACGCCAAGGTCGTATCCGATATTCAGTACCACCAGCTCTACCAATCCCCGTGCGTTCATCAATGCGCCTATTATCAGGCTGTCTCGCCACTTCATCCCCACGTATTTAGCAGCCAGTGAGCTTCCCAAAAACTTGCCGGCTACGGCGACCAGAATAATCATTCCGGTTACTTCCCACAGG
>CAZHNZ010000001.1:0-100817 GCA_964534355.1 uncultured Parabacteroides sp. | reverse complement strand
ACCCGTTCCGATAGTTTTACACGTCCCACGGTTTGCTCTTTGCCCAAATCGACTTCGAGCCAGCCGCTTGTTTCGAAAATGGCCTTGATATCCTCTTTGCTTCTGATGTAGTGAGTCAGACTGCCATAGTATTTGTCAACATCAATATTTGGACGACGGCCGGGCACCCAGAATGTGGATGCGTTGTCGTCGTTGGCGGCAGTTGCATCGTGCAAAAACTGACCTACCGAACTCGATGCAGTAATTTTCTTGTTGTAAGCCAATGATCCTGTTGTGGAAAACGGACGGATAATGCCCAACTTAGCCGCCGGCTTATTCAGCGTCAGCTCAAGGGTGGTTGCGATGGGCGTTTTCATGTCGGCAGGGACAATCAGTTTCAGCCATTTTTCATTTTGAATAATGCGGATAGCACGGCCATTTATTACACTTGCGCTCAGCACTTTTGCATTCATCGGTGGCAATACGATGGTATCGCTTGTAAACTTCATCACATGCAGGAAAACAGATTTTCCTTTGTAGGTGCACACAACATTGGGCGTTGGCGAGTACGGTCCACCTTTGGTACCATATATTGATTTGGAAATGGGTTTGAGCCAGTTTCCGTACTCATTCAGTCGTGCTTCGAAATCGGTTGGTATCACACCCAAACTATCGGGACCAACATTGAGCAACAGGTTTCCGTTTCCGCCCACACAACGCAACAATAACGCGGCAGCTTCATTAATCGGTTTGGGTGTATCGTTGAAACGCCACGCCCATTGGTGCCCCAGATTGGTGCAGGTTTCCCACGGAATGGAACCGTAACCGGCCACAAATCCCTCGGGGGTGGCATAGTCGCCATAAGGGCCTATGAGGCTGTGCGACTCGTCGGTGTGCAATACATCGAGGCGGTTATTGACAATAATACCAGGCTGAAGTTTATTGGCCAATTCGTATATCAAACGAGGCTTCACCGGCGAAGGTCCGCCCTCATAATCAATCCAGAACAAATCAATTTTACCGTAATTGGTCAACAACTCACGAACCTGCTCGAGTACCCTTTTCTCAAAAACATCATTGGTTTTGGGATTGCGGCAATCGGCATCCTTCCAGTCGGCCGGCGAGAAATACCAGCAAATGGGCATTTTCGCTTTGTGGGCTGCATCGGCCAGCTCTTTGCACACATCGCGGCCAAATGGCGTTTTCATGATGTTGTAATCTATCGTTTTGGTATCCCACATGCAAAAACCGTCATGATGCTTGGCCGTAAAAACCATGTACTTCATACCGGCATTTTGTGCAATCTTCACCCATTGCTCCGCATTGAATTTCACCGGATTAAACCGCAAATAGAGCGAGTCGTACTTTTGTTTTCCAACGCTATTACGCGTCCACGAAATCTCTTTTCCGGTGAGGGATACGGTTCCCCAGTGAATAAACATCCCGAAACGGGCCTCCTGCCACCATTGCAGCTTGGGCTGATCGAAATTGCGGGCAGTTTGGTCCTTTTTATTTGCGGCAAACGATATTGCAAAAACGACCAAAAGGACGCATATCAGCGCCCTTTTTTTATCAGATATTATTTTCATAGATAAAATGTTTATTTTGATTTTTTCATGCCAAAATCAGGATTAATAATTACGTCCTTTCGGCGCGACTCCGGGGTCACTTTCAGCGACACCACTTTGCCGTTTTTCACACTGACCTCAACTGTGGTTTGCTGTGGTGCGTGCAGTTTGAAGTCCACATCCCACCTGACAGGCCAGGCCGGAAGAAGGTATATCTTTCCATCGCCGTACGGGTCGGCAGACATCAGCATCTCCTGCAAACCCACCATACCAGAGCCACCCCAGTTGTGGTCGGGCACCCAGTCGTGACCGGGACCGAAGAATGCCGGGAAACGTGCCTGCGGATTGAAATTCCCGAGTTTGGCCAGAATGCGTTTTGTGGCTTCGGGGGTATTGCCCATTGCCGCCATATTCACGGCAACGGGCATCCACGAATAATCGCGGGTGACAAACTTCGCCCGTTTCTCAGGCAACAAATCCCAGGTATTCTGAACGATTTGTGTGCTGCCCGGACGCGAAACCCCTTTCAATCTGTATGGCCATGCAACATATAGTTCCGGTAATTCCCACATATTGTACTCCTTTTCCCACGAAAATGCCGGTTTCAGTATCGGCTTACCATCTTTATCCCCCAGAGGCAAATCGGGTAAAATGCGCAACAGCTGACTAAAATATTTTTTCTCATCGGGCGAAACCAGATTATCGGGCAATTTAGTCAAAGCATCGGTAATACGCATCAATCCGGCAACCACCTCGATCGGATTTTTGGCACCCACCAGCAACTCGATTGAGTTGGCGGGGAATATGCTCAACCGTCCGGTAGAGTCGAGTTCGCTACCGGTCAGGCGTTTGGTTTCGTTGCGATAGTAGGTATCAAAAAAACGAACCGTCCCTTTTATCCACTCCATATCTGCGCTGATATCTTTACCCAACGTGGAATGACCGTGCAATGCCATCCAGGCATTTTCGAGCATCATGGCAAAAGCGTATCTCAGGTGTTTCGCACCACACTGTCCGGTTGGCGTTGACCACCACGAAAGTCCCCATACTTTAATAGGTTCAGGATAAACCACTCCTTGGGCACCCAGTCCTTTGGCGCGTGCAGCAGCCGAAACGGCATGCATACGGTAAAAAGCATTCGATGGTTCAAGCAAATCGGCATCGCCGGCCAAAATGGTAGGCCAGCCTATCCAACGCTGGTTTTGTGCCATAAAACTACAAAACATCCAATGGCGCATATCGGGCGTTGAAGGCCCGAACAAAGCTCTATCCATCTCGCCCGGGTGATTTCCCTTGATTTTCTCAAAATTGTCAGTGGTAAAAATACCGCCATTAAAAAGCAACGGAAATTTACCGCCCCGGTTACAAGCCAGCATATAACGGAAAAGCTGATAGTTACGACCAACAATCCATGCTGAGTCAGAACTATTTGCATCAGGATTGATGGTAATATAGGAACGTCCCCAAAATTCATTCCAACGTTTTGCTTCGTCGGCAGCTGCTGTGGCCAGTGTTTTCGTATTTAGAAGTGCTGAAGCTTCGGCCATCCATTTTTCAGGTTTTGCACCTTGTCCGGCGCGCATAGCTGCTACAATTGTATGCGTTTGAGAAGCAGCGGCAGTCATTGTCCACGAACTGCCTTTCCAACGTTGCCAGGCCACCGGAGCTTTTTTTCCGGGTGTAAGTGCCTGGTTACAAACTATGGCTCCACCAAAAACATTATTTTCGGTTGGATTGCAAACATTTCCTACGGCAAAAGGCTGAGTTTTAAGTTCGTCTTCAAGTGTATAATGATAATTTGAGTTGCGGTGATTCCATACTATCCCTTTTTTGGTCATATAAATACTATCCGCAGTAAGCCTTCTGATACGTTTTCCCAAGTCGAGACACAAACTATCACGACTAACATCGCGCCACGAGCCATAGCTAATTTCGAGGGCTGTTTTGGTTTTCGAAGCTGATTCGATAATTAGGTTTTCGCCCGAAAACCAGAGTTTCATCTTTATCGATGAGCCTTTTTTCGAAGCTGCATCAATCAAAATAACACCCGAAGCCAAGTCGAGTTCTTGTTTGAATGAAGACAAATTAGTAAAAGCCCCGTTGGCTGGGATAATGCGTAATGCGCCCAACTTCAACAACTTGCCATCTTCATCATAGGCTGCATTGTGCGCCAGGTAGAGCCACAAAGCTCCATCCTGCACCCAAACATTGGCCCCGGCGCCATATCGCCCCGACAGGGGCATAGACTCCCACGCATCGGGCGAAGGGCTGTTCCAAACTACGTTGTATGACGATTGTTTTACGGAAACAGAAGAAAGGCTACCAGCATTTAGATGATTAAAAACCAACGCACAGAATAGCAATACAAATAATATTGATCTCTTTTTCATGGTTGAATAGGAATAAGGATTAGGACTTCTTAATGCAAATAACAGGTAAAAACTACCTGTTATACATTCTGACATTCTGCAATGTGCCTTTAAAGTTTTTCAACTTAGTCGGTTCTATCGCTTTTCTGTCATTTTCCATAACAACATCCCCAACAGCATCAAAATTCTGATCCACTGTCCCCAGTCGACCGGCAGCTGTGGCATCCTTCGTATTCTGTGTAATGCCGGTCTCTCTTTTCAGCAATTTTCCATTTGCAAATATTGAAGCGGTTCCGCCTGCAAAAACGCAACTGATATCGACGGGCTTTCCGGCTTTGTATGCGTTAAGCGCTACCACATCGTGACGATTGGCCACACTGCCTATGCTGAAAATCAATGCACCGTCGTTGCGAAGCTGAATCGCCCAGCCCGAATCGCCCTTTTTGGGCATGCGTGCCATTGGCACCGTGTTGGCCATTTCGGCAGCATTAAGCCTGAATTTCACGGTAATAGTATCTCCATATCCCACATTGCGGGCAAAAAAGTAAAATTTCTGATCGCCGGTAAATGTAATGGGTTCTTTCATGGCCAGTTTCCACATTGGCGCGTCTTTTTCCCAGAATGGCGGTTGCTTGGCTATCTTCTGACCTTTCAACGCCGGTTTCATAAACTGTATGTCATCTATTTCTACCCACTCATCGGCTTTGCCTTTGGCCGAAATAACAAAAGAAATGCGATTATTGGTAACCCGAATTGCCGGAATTGAGATTTTTGTCCATTTGGCAGATGGCTCAATTTTTGCCGTTATGGCCTGCCCGCCAAAATCGGAAACCTGAACTGCCGCATTCTGAATTTTTGCCGATGTGCGCACATAAGCGGTCAGTTGGTAAGTCCCGTTCATAATGTAATGCAAAGGCTGTTGCACCGAAGCCTCAAATGGTTGATTTTTTCCCATTCGCAATTTATAATTATCGCGTACGGCTTCTCCCTCAATCACTTTTATTGCATCAGCGGTGCCAGAGGGTGTCCACGAAACAGGTTTGTGTGCTTCTACCCTGTCCGCATTGAACTCAAAATTGCCATTGGGAAGCAAATTGATGCCGGGATAATCTTTGGCATAATAGCGGAAATATTTAAATACAGACTCTCCGGGCTGCGCTGCGGTATCCAGTTTGCCACAACCATTGAGCGCCGTAAGCCAAATCATCTGATTGGCTGTGAGTTCGTGCCAATCGCACTTAGCCACGACTTTGCCATTGTCGTAAAATAGTATGCCTTCGGGGGTATATTCGTAACCGTCCAGAAACCAACCCTCTTTATCCAGCGTAAACTCGATTTGAGCACGGTAAGGCCAGGGATAATTTTTCATCCCTTTGGGCGTCAGGTTCATGTACAGATTATTGGTTGCCAGATAAGTCTTGGAGTCAATCTCGTACGAATCAATCTCGAAAATGTCGTTGTTGTTACGCAAACTACCACGTTGCCAAAACGATGTATGCACACCATGCCCTGCCATAAAGGGTTTCGAAAGACATTCGTAGTAACCGTAACCAAAATCGCGCTTGCTGATAATGCCGCCACCGGTATTTTCCATGCGACCATTCAGCTTCTCACGGCGGCAAACAATATGCAATGCTCCATCTTTTACGTACACATTCTCTTTGCAATTAAAGCCATCTACCCAGCCCAGCCCCTCACGGCGACCCTCGCGGTATATCCAGTCATTGGTATTCAGGGTGTCGCCACGGAATGCCTCTTCGTAAACTAGTTTATACCCTTTGCCAACAGGCGGTGCGGCATTAAAAACAATTGGTAAAACAGAAAGAAATAATAGTAATAGTTTTTTAAGACTTTTCATGGACTCAAATTTTTATTCGGTAAAAAAAGGAACGATAAATTACACTACAACAACCTTAAACGTCAAAGATAGTGATTTTCCATTTTTTACACGCACAAAATAGACACCTTTTTCCATTGGAAAATGTTTTGCATTCTCACCGGACAACTGCTTTACGAGCATCCCTGAAGGATTATAGACACTGATCTCAAGCCCGGTTAAATCTCCTCTTACAGAAATTGAACCTACACCACCAAACGCATTTACATTCGTTTTAACTTCGTTGATAACCGGTGTCCCAACCGGCGAAATCACTACATCATCCAGCTGAAATGTGGCAGCGCCTTTGGGGTTATTCTGATAAAACATAACCCGGGTATAGGTAGCCGAGGCTGACGGCTCTTTCACAGTAAAACGGTACGAAAAGCTTTTGAATACAGGCGCATGCGATTTGTTTATCAACACCTCTGTACCCGATACTCCACCACCGCCGCTAACACTTGTCAGCTTCGACAATACCGATGCCGACAAATTATCGCTGTTGCTGATTTTTAGTCTCCACGAAGCTGTATTCAAAGTTGTATCCATTACGCGGGCTTTGAAGGTTAAGTTGTAATCTCCCGCAGGTAATACATTTATATTTTGATTGGGGGCATACATGGGAGAAGTTCTGGCCGCTGTCAACGTAGAAGAATAGAACAGGCTGTCAACACCTCCCACAGCTGAATTCCACGAATACAAACCTCCACCATAATGTTCATCATCATAAGCTCCAAACCCACTATTTTTCAACAGGTTACCACCAGAAACCGGCGGTTTTTCATCTATTAGGCCGGGAATTTGATATACGCGTACATAATCAATGTCCATCGAAGACTCAACCATTGTAGCAGTTGCCGCTTTATAAGTATAATTCAGGGTACTGAGATAAATATTCATCGGATAGTTCAGCAATCTGTAAACTGGTTCGTTTTTGTAAACACGCTTGTTGGGGTGTTTCAACAACAATTTCCCATCAAAGTAATAGCTCAAAGTATCCGGAGTCCACAAAAAACCGTAGGTATGAAAATCAGCACTCAGATCGGTAGAAGTATAAAAGTAAGCCGGACGTGTACAGTTGCCGTTACCATGATCGAGCGTCATGGGTCGAACCTGGTCGAGCGAGAGAAGACCACCGGCTGCCAGCCAGGATGCTTTATTGCGTTGTCCGCCTTCATCTACCTGACCCTCATTGATGTCGATCTCGATATAATCTTTGCTCATCTGTGGTGCTCCCAGCATCCAGAAAGAGTTATTAAATCCAATAGAGGCTGCGTATTTATAGCGGCATTCAAAATATCCGTATTTATAGTATTTTTTACCCTGACAACTGGGTGCAGACCATCTTAAGGTTGTGTCATTTTTGGGTATCTTTAAATTCTTCAATTTCATTACCCCATTTTCGATCACGCCATACGTGTTCCAGTCTGTACCACGCGTGTCCCGACTATCGGGTTTCCAGTTTACATTTTTCGTTGCCGCGTTATCAAATTCATCGCTAAAAACAAGTTCATAGCCAGAAGGGATGTAGGCCGAATTCCGGACCTGTGAAGATCCGGAATTGGCACCTACAATTGAAAAACACAACACAACACAACACTTAATAAAAAAAAAATTCTTCATAAGAAAAAAGATAGATAGATTAGATTAGATTAGATTAGAAGATAGAATAGATATAGGTTAAGAGGCTTTCATCCTCAAAAAAAATAGATTTATAACAGATTGACCTTTGTTTCAAAAAAAAATAATGAAACAGATTTCTATCCCAAAATTAGTTGTTTAAACGATAAAAATCATTTATCTTTGAATGCAAATTCATTGCATAAAATGCACAACCTATCATTCTATTATTCAACACATTACCACGACACAACAAATCATGAATAACAAAGATTTCACTTCAATCCTGTCTCTTATCGAACAAAAATTCGGCAGAGGCTCGTCTGCGAATTGGAAAAACAGAGATTTTGAGGATCTGAACTTCGAGATTTTGAAAGAAACCAAAACTAACATCAGCGCTCACACCCTGAAACGGATTTTCGGAAAGATAAAAACAGACGAATACTACCTCCCACAGAAGGCAACCATCCTTGCTTTAAAGAAATTTGTCAACTACACCAAAAACGAGAGCACTCTACCAGAAATCACAACGTCCGAAATTACCTCTGACGAACAAATTACAACCGACATACAAACAAGCCCTCCTAAAAAAGTTCAATCTCTTATTTATGTTGCAACACTTGCTGTTCTTTTATTAGTCATTTCGGGCTATTATTTTTTCAAAAACAACAATGAAGACTCTATCGAAAGAGCGGCGAACATTACACTGATTTCTACCGAGGGCAGAATTCCGAAGTCCGCAGAATTTGAATATACAACTCCCAACAACAAAGATAGTTTCAGCATTTGTTTTGACGGGAATTTCACGCCTCTACCTGTTGCCGGTGGAATAAGAAAAAGAGCATCCTATTATTACCAATATCCGGGTTTTTTTAAAGTCAGAATGTGGAAAAACGACAAAATTATTTCTGACATAACACCGGTTTTCGTGCCTACAAACGGGTGGGAAGCTTTTGGGATGTACCACCAACAGAAACAAATGCAACACTTTTATCCCATCAACGTTGCAAAATACACCAGAGACAGCATTTTTTGTCCGAATAAATCTGAAATTCACGGATTGGGCATGGATACAAGCAGACTCGTAGAGGTGAGGGTAGAAAATTACAAACCAACGGGAATAAAAGACGATAATTTTACGTTGGAAACGACATTGAAAAATTCAAATACATGGGCAGGATCTACCTGTAACTCGGTATTTTTGGTGGTAACCGGTCGAAAAGAGAGCATCAAACTCCATTTTACAAACCCCGGATGCAGCTATTGGGTACGATTCAGACTAAGCGAAAAAAGACTTGATAACAAAAATGATAAACTGTCTGACTTTGTTTTCAATCTTGCCGATTGGCAAAAACTACGTATCGAAAACAGAAACAAACAGATTACCATCTTTGTAAATAATATAAAGAGATATTCTAACTCCTATGAGCAAAGTATTGGCGAAATTATGGGCGTCACAGTTATTTTTCAGGGAAACGGATACCTGAGAAGCTATCGTTTATCTGATATCCGGGGGCGTGATGTCTTCAAATTTCCCGAAATTAATTCCCCAGAGAAGTAGCATACATTCCCACGTATGAGCCGATAAAGCCTTTTGCTTTTTTGGTGCTCAAATGGGTAATATCCACATTTTCAGCCAACAAAACAGGCTTTTGATTTTTTGAGTAAAAATAAAACGAGGCGACTCCCTCTTTGGCAGAGATACGCAGAGTCAATTCACCACCGGCAGATAGCTCTTTTTGAGCTACGGCTTTGCTCGCGCCATTCTCTACCCGGTACAAAACCACCATCAACTTGCCTGAAATCAGCGTTTTACCTATCGACAGATAGTTCTTTTCATTCTGAATATAGGCCAGTCCGGCGAATTCTTTTTCAGCCCCGGGTGTATAATTCAACGAAGTAGTTGCCTCAAAATTAAGGTGTTGCTGACGACGTCCCAGAAAAGCAGGATTAACAAGCTGACTCAGACTTCGGGGTAAAACGTCTAGTTCTATTTTACCGTTAGCTATTTTCCACCACTGTTCACGGGGTGTACGGATGGTATTCCACTTCATGCCCAATTCGGGTGAATTAAAATCATCCCGCCAAACAAAATTCCCTGTCAGGGAATTGCCGCCAGACGTAATTCCACTTTTGGAAACCACCGGTGGCACGCTTTTTCCATTATCAAGAATCACAGGAAAGCCATCCACCCATTTCACCGGAAGCAAAAAAGTCTCCCGACCGGTATTAAACTGCTCATCGGCATAAGGACGACAACCCAAAAAAACAGAAAACCACTCTCCCCGGGCCGTTTTCACCAAATCGGCATGGCCAACATTGGTCACCTTATCTTTGCGGTCTACCGGTAGTCCGAGCTGCGTTAGTATCGGATTATTGGGGGCCTGCACATAGGGGCCTTTCGTACTCTTACTCCTGAATATCACCTCTTTATGCCCCGACTGCGTTCCGCCTTCTGCAGCCATTAAATAGTAATATCCATTTTCTTTGTAAATGTGCGGACCTTCCAGCCAGCGCGGATGATTTATCGTATCAGGTCCGCCATCTACCACAATCTGCCGTTCGACAGAGGCTTTATCATTCTCTGTATCAAACTCATGCATCCAGATAACACTATGTCCGCTCCACTTGGGCGCGGGACTTGCCTGACTGCAAACGATGTAGCTTTTTCCATCGTTATCGAAAAAGAGAGACGGATCAATACCTTTTACTTCGGGTAATTTTATCGGTTCGCTCCACCCTTTAAACGGATCTTTTGTTTTTACAATAAAGTTGCCAATGCCACCGACAACGGTATTGATAACGTAGAAGGTTTGATTCTTTTCATTGTATTCAATAGCCGGTGCATATACACCACCCGACATGCCTAATCCATCCAGTTTGAGCTGAGATGGTCGGTCGAGCACATGCCCAATCTGCTTCCAACTCACCAAATCGGTACTATGAAAAATCGGAATTCCGGGGAAATAACTGAACGTAGAATTGATCAGGAAATAATCCTTTCCCCGTCGGCAAATGCTCGGATCGGGGTACATACCAGGCAAAATAGGATTGCGGTACTCTGTTTTCGGATTGATTTTTTGCCCGAAACAGTTATCATTTCCGTTGTATTCGAAATAGTCGAATGTGGCTTTCTTGCTTTGCGCGATTAAACACAGAGGCAAAGCAACAAAAAACAGAATTATCAGATTAGATTTCATTAGATTAGAATTTCAATAGATTATCAGAAAAAAAACGACAAACTACATCCGAATTATCGGTCAAATGTAGTTTGTCGCAAAAGTATACAAAATAATCAATCCTGTGGCTCAATTTTTACAAAATCGAAATCAGCAGGTATGCGTTTTCCGGTTCCTCGGTTGAAAGAGTAAACCCCAACTGTCATTCCCATAAATCCCCATTGCGTTGTACCCTGATCACTCAGGAAAGCGGCATCAGGTAGCTCACCTGCACTCATCCAGGTTTTGTTGTCGTAGCTGTATGAGAAGCTACGTTGCAGTTTATTCACTGTCATTCGCAGATACACAGTATTGCTCAGGATGTTTTCAGTCACTTTCACTACCGATTTCACGCCGTATCTGCGCTCTTCGAGTATCAGTTGCAGTTTACCTGTTTTACCTCTTTGCAGCCCCAACCGAGCATAAGTTTTGGTATCGTAATGTGCTGCTAATCCGGCTTGTTCTTTCGTGTCAGGATTAAATGTTAGTTTTGTAATGGCAGAAAATTTCAACCAGCGCTCTCGTTGTACAATCAGATTGCGACCGGGAATGGTATCAATATCAAAGTTTCCGGTATAAATACGCAACGACCCTTTCTTTTCGGTCAGACTGATATTTTCATACACCGGATTGCGGCGGTATATCCATTGACTGCTCAGTTTGGGCTGATCAAAATTATCACTTGTCGGGTTAAACTGTGGTGTCCAGGGCAGGTTGGGACGAAGACTAGCATCCAGTGGTCCTTTGCCGCCATTCGCTATCGGCCAGCCATCTTTACTCCAGGCTATGCGCTCCAGCGAAGTTTCGCGACCTAACGGACTGATTCCCCGACGCTTTCCTTTTATTTCACCAAACACCCAACGTTGCGATAGAACGGTGGTAAACCACTCCCCATTTTGGGTATTAAATATTTTACCATGCCCCTGATGAAAATTAACCGCATTCGAATCGCGCTGAGTCAGATAGGGATTGTACGGCGAATTTTCGAATGGACCATACACCGATTTAGATCGGGCTATCAGCATGTGGTGACCATTGAACAGACCATTCGATGCCGCCATTATAAAGTAGTAATAACCATCTTTTTTTAACATGTGAGGCCCTTCGGGGGCAGCTTTCTTCCCTTCGGTTTCAATCCAGCGTGGCTCTTCCACCATTTTGGTGCACTCTTTATTTAATTTTACTATTTTAGCTCCGTTACCCGAAGGAATTCCGGCTGCAAACAGCATATAATGTTCTCCACCTTCATCTACAAAGTGCGATGGGTCACTACCAAAATTAGTAATCTGTACCGGCTTACTCCACGGTCCGTTGATGCTCTTTGATCGGGTAACATAATTGCCCCGGACATTCGTGCTGCGATCTTTACTCAACTGCACCGTGCAAAAGAAAATATAAAACTCTCCGTTGTAATACGAGATATCGGGTGCCCAAATGCCCATTCCATCAAAGAAGTAGGACAGATCAAGATCTTCGCTTTTCGAAAACACATGACCAATTTGCTTCCAATTGACCAAATCCCTGGAATGAGAAATGATTATCCCCGGGAAATATTCGAAAGTCGAATTCACGGTGTAATAATCCTCCCCTACCCGAATAGTAGATGGATCGGGGAAAAAGCCGGGTATAACCGGATTGGTGTAAGCCTTGGGGGCAGGACATTGTGCTTGCGCCAAAGCAATAAGTAAGACAGAAAGAAAAAACAGACTAAATCGTTTCATGAAATGATTAAATTATAGATTATAGATTATTTGTCAGGGAATGGCCTGAATTTGAACATTCTTCACAACTGCTTTACCGGCACTCGTCAAAAGATAATACTCAATTTCTGAGCGATTGATGATCTCTTCAATTTGTTTTCCGTTTAAATCGTAACTTACCCGATAAGAGGTAGCATTGCGGGCAGGTGTGATAGACAGGACTGTTCCGTTATCAGATTTCAACAATCCATTTATCTTGGCTTTTCCGGTCAGAGCCTTTTTTCCGGGGGTCACTTCCAGCATTTCACTCCATTCGCTGCGGTTGGCTCCAAACTGTGTGGCATTGCGCACCTGCACATAATATTTCTTTCCGGGCTCAATATCGGTCACTTTAAATGCTCCAAATACAATTCCGGTCAGAATCTTCCAACTCGATTCATCAGACGGGTTGGTCGTATATCGGGCTTCGTAGAAGGTATCCGAGAAAACCCAGCCCAAACCAACATTGAAACCGGTGGCAGAGGGCACAATACCCCAAACTACCGGGGGCAATGTTTTGAATCCGTGTACAGGAACAATGGTTACCGGCGCAGAGGATTCTCCCTCTCCGGCATCATTATACCCCACAACAGAGATGCTGCACGGTGTATTTACAGACAGATTTTTCAGATCAATATAATGATCAATCGTTTTGGCAGTCGTTTTAGTCTGCCCATTGACGGTATATTTCAGCGCATATTCATTACAAAATTCATTTTTTTCAAACACTACCCTCACTGATTTGCAGGCATGAATCACTGCCACAACTTTGGGTGCAGCAGGCTTGGCCAGATAGAGGGTTGTGTCTTTGACGTTATAGCCCAAAGGCGATACCAGATTTACTTTCACATAAGCTGCGTCATCACCACCGGCCCAGACTGCACTGTATTTCAACGCTTTATCACCGGGATTAATCGCAGGCAAATTGATAAATGATCCCTGTTTCACAGCTCCGGTTTTAGTCCGAACTTCCCAAACCAGTTTATAACCGGACAGCGTAAATGCAGGAACATCAATTTTATTTCGGGGCACAATCGTCATCTCGGTTGTTACCTGTCCCGATTTATTAGAATTGACAACTGTCAGCGCCCGAACAGGCGCATAGTAATCTTTCATCTGATCGTAGGCTCTTTTCTTATTGCGGTAGTCATCGACCACTCCCCACTGTCGATTTTGATGAATCGGCGTTGCCGTGGCAGGGTTGGGCGACTGATAACGGCTGCGGTAGTCGTTGTAAGTCCAGATAGAATATCCGCTCAGGTAATCTTTTGCACCAAAATTATCCACCACAAATGCCTTGTATTTTGTATTATTCGGTGTATCATATATTAAATTCCCCTGCTCAACACCATATCCACCATATTCTGTCATAAATATGGCTTTATCAGGGTATGTTTTGGCCAGGTTATCCAACCCTTTCTCATAATTCCAATACTTATTAATCCAAATCATATCACCATATTTAGCCGCATCATCTGTCTGATAATCTGCCGTATTCGACACATAGGCCACCAATCGGGTCGTATCCAGATTTTGTTTAATGTATTTGATTATCGACTCCACATATTCGTTCACCTGTGGCTGTGTGGTCTTATCCCCCATCTCATTACCTACACTCCATCCCACTACATTGGCATGGTTGAACTGCTGACGCACCAGTTTGGTGGCAAATTCCCGTGGTTCAGGGCTAGTCGGGTTCATAAAATGCGACCAGTTATTGAATTCCGAAATAGTCATAATACCTTTCTCATCCAGATAATCCATCACCTCTTCGGGCAATGGGCGGTGCGACAAACGGGCCAGATTACAACCCAGCTCTTTCATGCGGTCTATATCTTCTTTGTAACGCCATACAGGCAGCGTATTGGCAGTCAAACGATCATCTGCCACCCAGTTGTAGCCCGTCAGGCGAACGTCTTCTCCATTGAGCTTAATTTTGTTTCCTACGGCCTCAAATTTCCGGATACCAAAGCGGTCTGCAAATGTCGAAATAAGCTTTTTACCAGCCGATAACTGAATTTGAGAAGTATAGAGGTTCGGATAGTCAATGTGCCAAAGGCGTGTTTGTGCTTTTGACAAACTGTATGTAAACAGGATAGAAGACTCCGATTTGGCAGCAATAGTCAACAATTTCGCCGTTGTTTTCAACACACTCTTTCCGCCAAACAAAATAGCAGGCAGGCAACTAACAGTTTGAGCACTTTCGGCATCATTCCTTACAAAAACTTTTATGCTGACCGTAGAAGTCCCCTTAATCAAATCAGGTTTAGCAATTACCTCCTGACGAACCGTATGTACCGGATCAACCACACAAAGGGTTACCGGACGGCGTATTCCACCAAAATTGCAATAAGCGCCCCAGCTCAGGGTGTTATCCACCTCTACTGCCAGGGTATTTTTTGATTTATCCAACAGATCGGTCACATCATATCTTTCACGATAATTGCCAACCAGCTGTTTGGCAACCAATTTATTATTCAGAAATACACGGTAACTCATGCTCACCGCATCAAATTCCAGATATACTCTTTTTCCATCTTTATCGGGTGTCGCGAAATTAGTCCTGTACCAGCTCTTGCCAATGTAGTTGGTATGCTCATTCTCCAGCTCCCAACTGCCGGGCACTTCAATACGCTCCCATCCGGAATCGTTGAATTGAGATGAAAAATAGTTTTGAGACTCCCCGGTTTTCTTGGAATCAGTCCTGAATTGCCACATGCCATTGAGCGAAATCCGTGTTTCACCTGATACAAAATTTCCGGCACTTACTAATTGAACAAAGAGAAATAACAAAAATGAGAAGAGTAACTTTTTCATGATTCGACCAGATGCTTTCATTATTAGCAGATTAAATATATCTACACAAAAATAGAAAATAATTACAGAATCCCAATTGATTTTACAAACAGAAACTTTCGGAAACGTTTACAAAAGAATGTAAACGTTTACAAGAGCAGAAATTATCACAAAAAAAATCGCCCCACGAAAACTCATGAGGCGATTTGAAATCAGTATATTATAACAATATTACTTTACAAATACTTTGGCCTTAGCATTTCCTACCGATACGATATAGAAACCTTTTTGAACATCAATTACTTGAACGTCAGCTTTCAAAACTTCTTTCTTCACCAATTTTCCGGTTAAAGAATAAACGTTTGCAATTTTTCCGGCTTTGGCAGAAACCAAAATCCCACCGGCCACAGCATAAGCAGTTACTTTATCCGATTTCGAAATCGATACAGCAGATGAACCAGTGAATTGGTAAGCACCAATGGTTACACTCCCTGTACGAGCTGCTCCGGTAATATCGGTTGTTGGGATTGTGGCCGTAGGCACAATAGTAGCACTTGATGAAAATGCCGCAGGCATTACTGTCAAACCAGGTGTTGTAACGGCTGGGGAAGTAGCATCAACGATAGAAAGGTTAGTTGTGCGGATTGAATCATAAACAGCCTGATCAAACGGATCGCTTTCAGGGGTCATTGCACCTGCATAAAACGTAGCTTTTTTAAACTTAAGATCAGCAGTAACCTTTCCTGATGCCATAACAGCATCTTCTGGTGTCATTACAATAGCCCCATTTTTAGTTCCATAAACGCAATTTGAAATATGATTCTTATTTGCCTGTGGTCTGATTTCATCTTTTACATCACCTACCACAATAGAATTTACAAACAACTGACCATCATATATCAGCTCAACCGTAGCTAGTGAAGCTAAGAGTGATTTATTATTTACAAATGAGCAATTGATTGTTTGTCCTCCCAAAAATCCGGAATTGTTCTTTCCTTCTACACGATAAGCACTACCACTGTTATTCGATGTATTGTTGTAGATTGCACAGTTTTGAAGAATTGTATTACCGGGTATAGATAAACTACTGTTGTAATTACTATAAACAGCTCCACCTCTACCGGCACTAGCAGTGGTTGCAGCTGCAATATTATTTCTTAACACAGAGTTTGAAATAACTCCGCCAAAAGAATTCATAAAAACAGCACCACCACCGCCATTTCCGGTATTTCCTACAGAGTAACACTCTTCAATCAAACATTTGTCTATTATTGATTTACTATTGGTCATCATCACCGGACCATTAGCGCCTGCTTTTAGCTTTTTTACGGTACAATACAGCATTCTTCCTGCTTTTTCTGGCACATTATCAGCAACAGCCGGAGTACTACTTACCACACCAAGAATAACAGCTCCACTAAAAGCAGATAATGTTGGCGTTTTTTGTCCAAAATAATAATGATCTGCCAATGTCACACCATTAACCTCACCACCGGTAACAGTCAACAAGCGTATAGAAGCACCTTCTCCATCTGCAAAAGGAACACTTCCTTTTAATACAGTTTCGTTAGTCATTTCCCAAGGCTCTACAATGCCGTTGCCATCTTTATCAGATAAAGCTCTTTTAGTCAAATCAATCTCAGTTTCTGCACCGCTGAAACCACCATAAATTGCACCCGTTGTCAATGAAGGGGTAATCGATACAGGAAGAGTTGTAACGGGATCAACACCCAGTGCGATCAAGGTATATGTTCCTTTAGCAAAATAATAGGTATCTGTCGAAATTATTTCCGGCGTATCACTTGATATAATATCCGCTCCGGAAATTCCACTCCAGGATGTAGCATCTGCTGCCATTCTTACATAATGTACTGCTGCCTGCATAGATGCTGCAGCTCCGCTCAAAAACATCGCCAAAGCCAAAGCCTTCATGCGATCAGAAAATTTAGTCGAAATTTTCATAATGGTTTAAATTTAGGTGATTAAAAAAATTTATAAGTTAATTTTTATTCGTTATTTGTTCAGAACACATACAAAATAAACAGCTCAAACAGAAATAAAGACAATCCACCAACATTTATTAACAACGTAAACGTTTACATGTTCAAAATAATCATTGTAAACGTTTACACAATCAGGATTATCTTCATAAGTAATACAAATCAGGCCATCCGATTGCGAACAAAAAGATGGCCTGAGAAATATACGACAAACTTTAAACCGCTAATTTGCTTTGAATGTCATATTCTTGAACACCTGAAAATAGAAACGTCTTTGCGTCTCAATGACAGGATACGAAGATGTTGTGCTCACAATCTTCACCGGGAAAACAAGCATTCTGTCTTTGGGAGTAACTGCATCAATCAACATAGCAGTCGTATAGTTAAACACAGAATTTTTATACAGTTTAACCAATGATTGTTTGTAGGTAAGAGGAACTGTTACGCGCCTCTCTCCTTTAGGTATTGTCACAGTCTGCGGAATTGAAAAGTAATAGCCACCCAAAGCTTTGGAATTTTTATACTTTGTCATCAAATCTGTCAACTCGGCAGCAGGCAATGTATTTGCTTTTGTAATTATAGAATCAAGAAACACACTGTCAATTTGCAACGAAATAGTTATTTCTTCCAGATTGTCAACCACGCCACTTCGATAAATGCCAATTACATTAACGGTGGTATCAGGTTGTAATGCAATTTTTACCAATGAAGAGTCAACACCCTTGTATGATTTTGTATACAAACCACTCGAAAAATAAATTGTCGAGGTTCCAAACTCTGTTGGCAATTTCTCTTCGCACGAGGCGAAGAGAAATAGAGAGGATACGAACAGAACCGCTGTTCTAAAATATTTTAATTTCATATGCTTATAATATTAATAATTACTTAATATCCCAGTTCGGATTTTGTTTCAAAAGACCATTCGACTTGTCAATCTCTGTCTGTGGTATCGGATGCAGATACATTCTGTCAGCTTTGAATACACGTTTCTCTATGACAACATTTGGCGTATAAGTATATGTGCCATCACTATTTTTAGCAACACGTACTCCGTGAATATTACCATTCAAATGAGTTTCAGCAATTTTCCATCTGCGCAAATCCCAAAAGCGGGCATCTTCAAAGGCTAATTCTACTTTACGCTCATGTCTGAGTTTGGTTGTAAATTCATCTTTGGTCAATCCGGATGGTATTTCAGGCATCTTCACATCTGCACGATTACGAATAATATTTACTGCCTGTCTGGCTGTCAAACCATAACCTTCAGGATCAGCATCAGGTCCATAAGCTTCATTCATAGCCTCAGCATAGAACAGGTAGAATTCTGTTAAACGCATATAAGGCCAAATTTTGGTATCGGAGTTAGAGGAAACTGTTTCATTAATGAATTTACGTAAATAATAGCTTGTTTTCGAACCATGGTAAATATCGGGAGCTGAATTACCTCCATTCATCCAACATTGAATTATTTTACCAAAAGTCTTTTTATCAGAGCTAAGATTAAATGAATCTCCATTCACAAAAATTGAATATTTCAAACGGGGATCACGATTGATATAAGGCGTAGCTGCGTGTGTAGGATTAGACCAGTCAAATTTTGAACCATCTTTCATTTCATACTCATCCACCAATTCTGATGTTGGGCAAAGACCTGTTGCTCCACCTGAGATAGAAACCGCAAAATTTGCATAGTCGAATGGACTACTTGAATATTTTTTGCCATACAAGAATTCATTATTCCAAACACCCTTTGTCAGAAACAGAGCTTTGTAAGAGGTTCCTAAACTATAAAATGACGGATACTTCGTTGTTAAGTCAATCACATCTTTACAAGCTTTGGCGGCACGTTTCCACTTCGCCAAATCGCCTGATGGATTGAATTGCGGACTTGCTGCATAAATCAGTGCTTTCGCTTTCAGTGCCAATGCAGAACCAACAGTCGCATTTCTGGCCTGATTACCGGCATAGGTTCCTGTACTTTGATAATAAATAGCTACAGTATCACGATAAGGACTTGGTAAAACCATCTTATTGTACTTCAGAATAGTATCCCGTTGTGCCTGCGTCAATGCATATTTACCTCTGCTGGTACACAAATCGCACTCATCTACAATAAACTCAATAATTGAATCAACCGGAGTTTGTGGATATTTAGATATATCCAGAGTCATCAGATTCGGTTTGTTCGAAATCAATGGAACAGAACCATACCGTTTGATCAACTCAAAATAAAGCATTCCACGCAACCAATGCATTTCACCTCTGTTTCTGGTCAGTGTGATCATACGCGAATTATATTCAGCAGAATTTGAGTATCTGATAGAACGCCAGGTCAGAGTATCCGTACCCTGTAAATAGTCGTTGGCAATGCGTAATCCATTGAATATTGTAGCCCAGACATCATCCGGATTTGTATTCTTATTCCATGAACCGTTATTGAACAATTGTATAGACTGCATATCATCCACACTTTCAGTCTCATCTGAAGCGGCTGTCATATACGCACTACCTATTCGGTTAAACCCGGCAGGAATGGCTCCATAAGCGGTAAGTGGCATTTGATTCAAATACGAAGTAAGCTCAAAAGCTTTCTGCTCTGTAGCCAGAGTATACTCCCACGGATCCAAATAATCCTTACACGAGGTAAGTGCAACAGCAGAAAACAGCAGTATTCCTATTATATTTTTAAGTTTCATAATCTGCTTGAATTAGAATTTTAAATTAAAACCAACATTATAAGATTTCAACAATGGATATCCTTCCATCACCTCGGGATCAAAGTATTTGATATTGTCCAGGGTAAGAATATTCATACCGCGTACAAAAACATTTGCAGAGCTCAATCTCAAGCCTTTAATCCAGTTTTTCGGGAAGTTGTATCCAACTTCTAAAGCTCGTAAACGCAGAAAATCTCCGTTTCTCAACCAGTAAGTAGAAGTCTGATAATTATTTGCCCCATTCTCAATGGTTAATGACGGGTAATCTGCATAAGCTGCTGTTTCGGGAGTCCAGGGGTTCTTCACAAACGTTGATACATTTTTGTCTCCATACAGAGGTGATATAGAATACATCGCACCTTCTGTATCATCACGAAGATTCACTTCACGACCAATTTCAGCCTGGAAGTTAGCATCTACATAGAAACCTTTTACATTAAAACCAACATTAAAACCTAAATCACAATCCGGAACAGAAGCATCTTTACCGATGGCAATCTGGTCGTTTGAATCGACAAAACCATCTCCATTTTGATCTTTGTATTTTATACTTCCCGGAATAACCGTTCCAAAAAACTGAGTAGGTGATGCATCTATTTCTGCCTGACTCTGGAATAATCCAATTGCTTCCAGTCCAAAACGCTGACCCACAGGATTACCCTGACGATACGAATAGGCATCTTTACGGTTATACTCTTTCATTCTTGAAACTTTATTTCTAACAAAAGTAACATTTGCGCCTAAATTATATCCCCAGGTTGCATATTGACGATTGGTTGCAATCACGGCCTCAAAACCGTGAGATTTAACCTGACCATAATTGATATATCCAAATGAATTACCAAAAAACTCAGGTGTTAACGTGGAGACCGAATTCAAAATATCATCTCTGAACTCATTGAAATAAGTAGCTGACAATTGGACATTCTTGAACAATACCGCATCTACACCAAAATCTGTTTTATAAGATTTTTCCCAGGTCAAATCAGGATTTCCAATAGGTAGCTCTGCACCATTGGTATTGTAAAGCGTACGATACCCAAATCGGGTTCCGTTCACATTTTGGTTGCCAACCAAACCGGTTGAGAGATGAACCTTAAGGTAAGATACTGGTGTCACATCCTTCATAAAAGGCTCAGACGACATAACCCATGCACCGGATATGGCCGGATAGAATCCCATACGTTTACCTTCCATAAAATTCTCAGAGCCTCCATATTGCGCTGCAAAATCTACAAAATAGCGGTTATCATAGCCATAAGAAAGTTTACCGGAAACAGAAATACGTCTGGCAGGAAATTCAACAGTTGTAACTGCTTCATCCTGATGATACAGGGCTAATGCACCAATGCTGTGCTTACCAAAAGTACGGTTATATTCGGCATACGTTTCAAAATTGGTCGAACGGTTCTCATAATCGCTGGTTGCACCTAATTCTTTTAAGCTCAATGGAGTTGTTTCTCCATCATTCGGGAATTTATACAACTCGCTTAAAGAGTCGGTTTGGGCCACACTACGCATGTATTTTCTTACATTGTAGGCTTTTTTGTATCCATCTGTCACCGTGTAATAGTTATCAAATGTTGTGCGTACACCCACTGCCAGACCTTTAATCAGATCACTCAAATCATACTTTGCAACTATATTTGATTGAAAATAACGACGATGCACAGTTCTGTAACCCTGCTCATTCACATAAGCTACAGGATTCTTTCTGTAGGTATTATTTCCACCATATTGACCGGGCGCCACATACACAGGTGCCACATTGGGATGAAAGTTATACAGGTTATTAAAAATATCAGCTGCTGCTGCTGTTGGAGAATTTAGGCCCTCGAAACGTCCGGATAAATCCATACGCAGCGACAATCTCTTTGTCACATTGATATCGACATTCGATCTGAAATTAACACGACTAAGATTACGATTTGTGCTATACGAATAATTCTCTGTATTCTTGTAAATACCTTCGTCATTCACTACTCCCACATTTACATAGTATTTGGCTACCTGATTTCCGCCACGAAAATCAACCGTATATTTGGTAGATGGTGCATATTTACGGATAATCTCATTAGTCCAGTCAACATTAGGATAGAGCATTGGATCCTGACCGAGTTTATATCCGGTCAAATCGGCATCAGTATACTGCAACACTGTTTTACCATCATTTCTTTGAGCCTGATTGTAAAAATTAGCATAATCATACGAACCATAAAACTCCGGCATTCTTGATGGTGTTTTTACGCCATATTCTACTTTGAAACCTATAGAAGATTTTCCGGCAATTCCGCGTTTAGTGGTAACGAGTATAACCCCGTTGGCGCCCTCCATCCCATACAATGCTGTAGATGCAGCATCTTTTAAAACAGAAATGCTCTCAACTTCATCCACCGATAAGGTGTTAAAGTCTCTTTTGAAACCGTCAACAAGAACAAGAGGCGCATTGGATCCGGTAAACGTATGTTTTCCACGTACCAATAGAGTCGCATAATCATCGCCGGGTTCTCCGCTTCGCTGACTCAAATTTAATCCGGCAATTCTTCCGTAAAGCGCATTACTAAAAGCTAACACAGAATTGTTGGTCAATCCCTTGCTATCTAATGTGGATACCGATGATGTTACTTCTTTACCGGAAACCTGCTGATACAAAAGTGAAACCTTTTTCTCACTCATATTTGGTTTTAACACTACAGTTACCGCAGATGATGATTTTACATTCTCCGGTTTATAGCCTGTTTTTGAAATAGTCAGCATCACGCCTTTTCCTGACACTATTTCAAAACGACCTTTGGCGTCAGTTTGAGCCACCTTATTATTTACCATTACCGTAGCATCTGGTATCAGATTTCCGGTTTCATCTTCCACAACTCCTTTTACAGTCAAACTCTGGGCGTATGTTGTTCCTAAGCCCAAAAATGCCAGACAGAGTGTAAAAAACAGCTTATTGAAAGCACAAAGCTTTCTATTTAATTGTTCTGTCATATTCTTTATGATTTTAAAATTATCATTATAGCTTTTATTACCAACCCGGATTCTGAATCAGACCGTAGTTCTTATCAATCTCCTGACCGGGGAACGGATTCATATACCATTTATTAAACCATACGCGCTTATTCAACAAGACTTTCTCGTAAGTAACAGCATAAGGCCATGAACTTGAACTGGTTCTGTACCATTTTCTGATTTGAATTTTATAAATATTTACCGGAATTTTGGTTTCCGATTGCAATGTACGACGCAAATCAAACCAACGCTGATCTTCATAGAACAACTCAATATTACGCTCATGCTCGATCGTTTTTCTCATTTGAGCCTGATCTTGTCCGGTCAACACGCCTACCATGCCTGAACGGTTACGAATAAAATTCAAATCATCATATATCTGCTGCGTGGGTGCGGCGTTGTACTCATTCAAAGCTTCAGCACGTATCAGATACAATTCAGCCAATCTCATGTATATGTTAATCGGAGACATAGAGTTTTCACTCTCATCATACCCGTTAGTAAACTTTCGAACATAGTGCAATACAGTAGTTCTGTGCTTTCCAAAAGAATAAACACCATGTTTTGCAGCATTTACACTTCCTGTTCCGGGAACTGTACCTGTATAACCATCAGCCATATCGATGTAGGACGTTTTTCCGTATGCTTTGGATTGTGTGCCAAACGGGCTCATTCCGTTATAACAGATAGAGGCATAAAAACGGGGGTCAAGTCCGGCATAAGCCTTTCGCGCAGAAGTAGCGACTGCCATTCCTCCTACAATATCATCTGTAGTTCCGGTAGGCACAGATACAGAATAAGTTTGCATTGCATCCCAGTTTTTATATTGACCTGCTATGGTTGTATCTTTTTCATAACGTTCAACCTGATTTAAGGGAACTAAGTTTGGTGCATACCCATAATAGACACTTGTGGGACCACGCATTACCGTAAAATTCTGCCAGTTACCATTATTTGACTGAACAACTCCCCACATAAGCTCTGTGTTTCCTTTATAAGGGTGCTCAACATTTGCTACCCGATAATTTTCACCACTCTCTCTCTTGGTTGCGTCATCTACCAATGCATAACCATTAGCAATAGCATAATTAATGGCTACCGTAGCTGCGTCTGCTGCTTTTTTCCATCTCTCTTTATCATAATTCATAAAGCAAATCAGATTGGAATTAGCCCCCAATGCGGTTGAATAAGGTCGGTCTGTATTAAACAATGGACTAGCTGCATACAATTCAACACGCGCCTTCAAACCATATGCAAATGCCATCGGAAAACGACCAAACTCTTCTGAAACAGAAATTCTGGCGGGCAACGCGTCTTTATATTTAGTCATTACCTCATCAAGCAAAGCAATTATAAAATTGTAGGTCTCCTCAAACGTTGCTCTTTTTGTTTTATACGATTCGTAAGAATCAGCGGTAGAGAATTGTCTGGTAACAATAGGTACACCACCATATCGTTTCCACATTTCAAAATAAACAAGAGCTATCATCAGCTTGGCTTCTGCTTTTATTCTGTCTTTTTGCACCTGAGGTGCAATACCCTGATTGGTGGGAAAAGTAACATCAGGAACACGATCTATATTGTCTAACAAAATGTATGCTTTACGTATTGTCTTCCATTTCGTTGCATAATCGTCCTCCCCTTTGGCTGAACTTGTCCACGAAGCACAGGTATATGGCTCCACATTACCGGTATAATAACGCTGCACCTGATAACCGGGTTGAACATCATATGACTGACCTTCATCTGTCAGAGCACTGGCAAAAGAGCCACCGGCCATTCTGGTTCCGGATGAGCCAAAACTACGTGTGTCAAAATTCAACGGTATCGGATAGCTATACAAATCATACACCAATTTTTGCGCATTGCTATATTTCGAAAAAACCGAATCTATATTAAATGACGCTGCCGGTGGGAACTCCATAAAGTCGCTGCACGATGATATCGACAGCATGACCACGGCCATTATCAAAAAAACTATTTTTTTCATCTTCATCTATAATAAATAAGTTAAAAATCTACTTTTACACCCACATTATAAACCCGCAACTGAGGGTACGTCCAGCTGTCAGAAGTACTTGCCTCGGGATCTACTACTTTCAGTTTATCCCAGGTAAAGAGATTTTGTCCATTGGCGTAGATTCTCAAACCGGATAAACCGATCAGACTCTTAATCATCTTGGCATTAAAACGATATGAAACCTCTACATTTCGCAGTTTCAAATATGAACCATCTCTCAGCCACATGGTCGAATTCAGGTAGCTATTCAGATTGGCATAATTCAGAGTCAATCTCGGACGTACTGCGTTTTCAATATTGTCAGGAGTCCAACGTTCTGCTACTGTAAATTCCATCATACCGCCGTTTGTATCAAATGGTTTCTGGAATTTTCCACTCATCATCTTAGATGTATTGGTTGCCCCCTGAAATAATACAGAAACATCAAATCCTTTGTATCCAAATCCCATATTGATACCGTAGTTCACTTCAGGAAACTCAGGGTTACCAATAGGCATTTCATCCTTTGTATCTACCACGCCATCACCATTTATATCCAAATATCTGGCATCGCCTAAACCGGGTGTGCCAAGAACCGGACCGCGGGCAACTTCATCCGCATTATTAAAGAATCCATCAGCTATTAATCCGAAGTTCTCACCCAAACGTGTACCGGTTCTCCAGCGATTCGGATTGGCCATATCAAGAACTTCATCCATATAGATTATCTTATTTCTGGCAAACGAGTAGTTTCCACCAATATAATAACTGAACTTACCAATCTCTTGACGCCATTTTCCTTCCAACTCATAACCATGATTTTTAACATGTCCAAGATTGAAATAATCGGCATCAAGTATAGAAATATGGCTAGGAGTAGATTTAAGAAGAGTCAAAATATCCTGACGATCACTGGTAAAGTAATCTGCATTGAATGTCAGTTTATTCTTAAACATCGAAACTTCAACACCAAAATTTTCTTTGGTTGCAGTTTCCCAGGTAATTGATTTATTACCAAGTTTTCCGGCTACTAAACCTGTATAGGCTTTTGATGTAGCATCACCAAATACAGCGCCACCACCCGATTTATACTCAGAATCGATATAAAGGAAACGGCTTGCAGAAGTCTGGTCATTACCAACAACCCCATGAGAAACTCTTAACTTCAGCTTATCCAGAATGTCCCGGCTAATATTTGATTTAATAAATGATTCTTCGCCCACATTCCATCCGGCAGAAAAAGCAGGAAACCAGGCAAAACGTTTATTCTCAGGGAAATTCTCAGATCCATTGTAACCCATATTAAATTCAAACATGTATTTCGAATTGTAGTCATATGTAAAACGTGTTACAAGACCATTATAGGTAACAGGAATCCAGTTGTACGATGATGCTGTGTACCATTTTTTATCCAATGTTGTCAGCAACAATCCGGCGACATTGTGCTTTCCAAATGAATTCTTATACTCTATGGCAGCTTCAGCGTGTATTTTCCGGTTACGGGCCCAGGCTTCTGATGGATCTGTTACGAGGTAATTCTCACCGGTAGGAGTACCATATTTTTCAGTACCATCTTCATCAACATAAGGCTTGTCTATGTTGTATAAAATATACCCCTGGCTACGTGTTGTATTGTGCGAATAATAACTGTCATACGATGCAATTCCTCGGAACAACAATCCTTTTGTCACAAAATCTAATTTTTGATTAAAGTTAACAGTCAAAGCCATGGTATTGGCATTCTTCTCGGTCATACTTGTTCCGACCATCGACATAAGAGGTGTACCGGCAAAGTTCACCCCGCTCTGCAGAATCCTATTTTCATAAACGATAGGATAACTAATCGGTGTTGTTGATATTAATGTACCAAAATTAAAACCGGGATCATTTACTTTGGATATAATACCACTGATCATTACACCGATTTTTGTTGTCGGTGTTACATCTACATCAATATTCGAACGAAGATTATAACGATCGTAGTTGTAGTTATTGTCTAACTGACGATTTAGTTCTCCCTGATAGCTGTTCATCAAACCTCCCTGACTAAAATAACCAATAGAAGTATAATATTTAGTTGTTTTTGTACCTCCACTGATATTAATGTTGTGCTGCTGTTGCAAGGCTTGAGATTTCAACGCTATCTTAAACCAATCATTATTAGGGTAAAGCATTGGATTTGAACCGTCTGCATATTTCTGAATCGTAGCATCGTCAAACTTCGGCACAAAATTTGCGGGGTTATCATTTTTCAAAGCCTCATTATACATTCTACACAAAGTAGCCGCGTCAATCATTTTAGGCAAACGGGTTGGCTGCTGAATAGATAAGTTAGAGGTTACACTAACTTTTGCAGGACCTTCTTCCCCTTTTTTAGTGGTGACAATCATTACACCATTGGCACCACGAACTCCGAATACTGCAGTAGAAGCGGCATCTTTCAATACAGAAATACTCTCAATTTCATTGGGGTCTAATTGCGTAAAATCACGCTCAACTCCATCCACCAAGATCAGTGGATCCTGACCGTTGGTCGTCTCAACACCTCGAATACGAAGAGTTATTCCATCAGCACCCGGCTGACCACTTTTTTGATAGGTTGTCAAACCCGGTGTTCGTCCAATCATTGCTGCGGCCATATTGGCAACTGGTGTTTTCAACAGGTCTTTGGCGCTAACAGATACTACAGAACCAGTCATCGTGGCCTTTTTCTGTACACCATAACCTACAGCAACAACCTCTTTCAAAGCCACTGCACTGGGTGTAAGCCTTGCGTTCATAACCGGCTTACCTGCATATTTCAATTCTGTTGGGTTGTATCCCATAAACGAAACAGTAAATGAGGTAGCATTAGCAGGTAATTTCAAAGTATATTCACCTTTGATATTGGTTGATGTACCTACCGAAGTGCCCTTCACAAAGACAGTTGCTCCCGGAACAGGAGAATTGTTCTCATCGGTCACCACACCCTTAACAACCCTGTCTTGTGCTTGTAGCAAAGAAAAGGAGGTAAGAAGTAACATAAAAAACAGAAGTCTTTTCATTATCGAAAATTTTATTTATTGTTTAAAAATAGATTGAATATTCAATTCAATCGTGCGATTTAAGGATTTAAAATTGCATATTGTCTCAATATTTTTCAGGTATTATTCATAGGCTTTCCCTGGTTTTAACTGTTATAAGAATTAGCATTTATCTATTTTACAATCAAGCCAAAAAGAGCAGCAGGTACCAGTTCAGATGGATGGTCCAAACGAATAGACAAAGACGTAACCTGTAGTGGTGTCTCAAATATCACATCTTTTACAGTCTGATGGTTATCACTTGTCTGATAAACGACCGTACCTTTATCATCTACTATTTCAAATGACTTCACACAGAAAGGCATCGCAGAGTCATAATGTCCCATTTGCACATTTTCCATTGCGTGATCGGCATCTGTATCAAAGAAAAGTCGAATTTTCTTGATTGTGGTTACTTCATCCCAGCTCAACGACAATGTCGGTTTTGCATCCGATTTATCGGCAACCCATGCATTTGCCCCCACAACAGGTCTGAATACTTCGTTTCGTAGATTCTCAGAACTGAACGCAGTCAAAGCCGGACTAAAATTCAACGCCAGATTTTTACCAATCGGACGACGTTTCGGACACCAAAACTCAAATGACTCTACACCGATATCTTCGGTTGGTCTTTGACTACCGTAATTCGAAACAGCCGGATTTTGGTAATTATATACAGGCATTACACCTGTGATCAACTCATCACTTTCAGCCAGTTCAACCGCACTGTTTTTCATGAAACAGATAAAGTAATATCCTTTTTCTACCTCAATTTCATCAAACTCAATACTGATATTTTGCTCGCCCTGATTCACAGTATAGCTCTTTTGGAACATTACCACATCTGGCGTAAAATTGAACGATTTAAGACTTGTTCTGATCTGAACATCCAACACAGTCTCTTCGCTTCCTTTTACAGAAATTGTCATTCCGGGCACTTTACCATCCAACGGTAAAAGCATTGCCATCGGATAATCCAATCGGAAATAAGACCCGTTGGGTTTAATGCTTGTCAACTGAAGTTCACTGGACACCGCTTTCTTGGCTGTCGCAAACTGACCACTATAGTCGTTCAGTTTCAATTGTGGTATATGCTGACCCGTTGCAATCAATGCTCTTTGCAACTCTTTTACTTCTACCGGATCAATATAGTCAGCCGGTTTCTTGTTGTTAGCCAAACACAATGCTGCAGCCACACCAATAGCCTGTCCTCCGTGTCCGGAAGTACACATCACACGTGAAGATCCAAACGCTACGTGCGAAGCACAAATCAAACGACCACCGATAAACAGGTTGTCTATATCATAACTTACATAAGAGCGGTAGGGTATCGGATACACACCTTTCGAATGCCATTGATTACATCCATTTTTGGCGCTGTAAACTCCGTCTGCAGGATGTAAATCTATAGACCAGCCACCGTATGCAACTGAATCATAATGATTACGTTGTTCTATTACATCCTGTTGTGTCAACATATAATACCCCTTGAATCGACGGCTTTCTCTCTTCCCGGGGATAACACCTACCCATTCGAGGGTGTAGTTTGCTGCCTCAGGATATTTACCTGAGTTTTTAATGTAATCCCAGATTCCATAAACTACTTTCCAAAGCTCGTATTTAATTGCTTCTGTATCATGAATCGTATCGATACGTCCGCCGTACTCCAACCACCAATATTTACATCCGTGGTGTCCGGTGCTGAAATACTCCGGTTTCATCACCTTAGGAATAGCTTCTTCTACATTTTTCAATGCGAAATCAGGCGCGACGTAGGTTACTGGTTTTCCTGTATCTTTCATATAAAAGAAAATACTATGTCCCAATAATTCTCCGTATTCATTTTTATCAGGCGCAAAAAGCTCCAGTTTTTCTTCTTTATCTTCGGCACCAATACGGTAAGCTGCACCTGCCATATACGATACAATTCCATCGCCCGAACAATCCGAGAACAATGGCGCTGAAAATACATATTCAGTCTGATTCTGAGGGTTAAAGGCAAATACCTTAGAAATAACCTTCTCAGACGATTTTTCGATATTATACACTACTGTATTCAGATAGAGAGTGATATTCTTTTCAGCCAAAACTTTATCGACCAAAACCATATCAAACAATACCGGATTACCCTCTTTGTTGCGGTAGGTATTTTCCACCAGGATTTCGTCAATCACACCACCCTCGCGAGACCAGCGATTGTTGTTACCCATGTGAGACGTAGCACCCAATACCCACAAACGGACTTCACTCGATGCATTTCCACCCAATACCGGACGATCTTGTATCAAAGCTACTTTAATTCCCTGACGAGCTGCTGTGATTGCACAACAAACACCTGCCATTCCACCTCCTACAACTACCAGGTCATAGTTTAACTCTTTTCGCTGAAGCGAACGTTTTTCCAATGAAAAAATTTCGTTTATCATATCTCTGTATTATTATTTTTTAAGACTACTCATAAATAATTTCAAACCAATTGCTAATAAAACAACTGATGTTATAAATACATACACCCTACCCGCAGGTGATATTATACCTAATACTCCGATAATAGATCCGGTTACCAATATACCAATACCAATCATACGTTTTCCAAACTGATTTTCAGATTCCGATTGTGCAGAAGTATCCGGTGCTACAGACTCGGCATCGCTCTTACCTGCCATATATACCTGATATCTTTCGTATTCACCCGAAGTTGTATTCTTAAACATAAGCCAAAGTTCAAGCGTCGCAATAATTAATACGGGAATCAAACATCCTGCCACCATACTTGCAGCTGTTGAAACTTGTAGATCTATCACATAAGGAAGAACAAAGTTATAACTCAAAGAAATCACCAAAGATGCGATGGTACTTCCCAACACGGTATAGCTATTCTGTCTTTTCGAAAACAAGGTCCATATTAACGGGAAATACATCGCACCACCCGTTATCGAAGCTACTTTAATAATCACATTGGTAGCACCTCCCATTAGCGGAACCAGCATTCCCATCACAATCACAACTATACCCACAAACAAGGTGGCAAACCGGGCAACACGTATCAGAGCTTTATCGGTCGATTGAGGATAGATGGCCTTAAAAAGGTCATTTGTTATTACTCCGGCTGAAATATTCAAAAAGCCCTGTACGGAGCTGTTCGTAGCAAATATCAAACTGATGGTTATTAGGCCCAACATGCCGGCGGGCAATACCATCTGACACATCTCCATATAGGCTTGCTCACTCAACAATTTCAATGCAGCCGGATCTATAGAGGCCGAAATTGGCTTAACTGCTCTGTAAATCATTGGAGGCAACATCCAGATAACAGGAGTAAAAATGTAGAAGAAACCAAACAAAATTGGTACCTTACGAGCTTCTTTTGGTGTTGAAACACTGGTATAACGTTGAATAAAACTCCACTGTCCACCCAAATAAAAGAGGTTATAAAACAAAAATCCTAAAAGAAAACTTACCGTATATTTCTGATCACTCAGATTGAAAAACTCAGTTAAACCCTGAGCATTTATCGAATTTACAAAACCATCAATTCCACCAACTTTGTCAAAAGAGAGTGGTAACAATATCAATCCGGCTGCAATCAAAATGATGAACTGCAAAACATCTGTAACAACCACTGCCCACAATCCACCAAAAGTAGTATAGAAAATAATAATTGCACCCAGCAAGCCTACCCATAAATACAACGATATACCCGTGGTAACCTGTAATACAATGGCCACTGCATACAAACAAACACCTTTCAAAAACACCATTATACCTAAATAGATATAAGAATATGTCTTTTGTGTTCTTGCACCCAATCGGTGATAAATATACTCTGCTGCTGTCAACGCCTTTGTCTTATGCCACTTTGGCGCAATAAACAAACCTGTCAGCAAACCGGCTACAGACATTGCCCACTGAATCGTAATCGCTACCCAACCCGAAGAATAGGCAATTGAACCCCAAACCACAAATGTGCTGGCTGACACAAATCCCATAAAAAGAGACAAACTGTTAATCCACCACGGCACAGCACCACCTGCTGCAAAAAACGAAAGCATATCTCCACCAGCTTTCTTCGAAAAGGACAAGCCAATCAGAAGAGTCATCAACGAAAAGGCTACAATTACCATTGTATCTATTAAACCCATAATTAAAATTATTTGATTGATTAAATTCTATAAATTGATTATTACTTTCAGTTAGATTTCTCCTATTCACATCAATCTCGCAACGGAATAGCTGTTTTGTGTATTCTTCTCATTTTAGGGGACAGTTTTTCATAGTCATTTTCTTAGCCCGCTTTTAATCTCAGGTTTTCCATCATGGTACTCTTTAAAATCAGGTAAATTGAAGATAATTATTGATTTAGATCTATTTTGATACAAATATATTAAACTCAGGTCTCATCTGTTTGACAGCCTCAAAAAAAATAGGAATGTAAACGTTTACATTGCAAAAAAAATCGTCGTAAACGTTTACATAGACTTCTCATGCGTTTTTTTTGCTTTTTTAATACATTTGAGAATCAAAAATTCAATCTTAAAATCAAAAAAAGAAGTATTATCATTATCTTTGGATGTTATTTTATCAACCAAATGATTTAGACAAGAAATATTTGACTATTACACGCTCTTCAATATTCAAAACATCATGAAAAAATACGCTACAATTAAAGACATAGCAAAAGCTCTCAATATTTCTGTAGCAACAGTTTCCCGTGCATTGGCTGACAGATGGGATGTTAATCCATCCACAAAAAAAATGGTCAAAGAGGAAGCCGAAAGACAGAACTACAAACCCAACCCTATAGCGACACGCTTGCAAAACAAAAGAACCAAAACAATTGGTGTAGTTGTTCCCGAATTTAAAAGCTCTTTCTTCCCCAATATAATTCTGGGAATACAAAATATTCTGGATGAAGCCGGATTCCAACTGCTCATAGCTCAGTCTAACGAATCTTTAATTAACGAAGAGAAAATCCTGAAGCTATTCGAAGGAAACATGGTAGAAGGTATACTGGTGTCCATCAATCAGGAATCTGACAATGTCAATCTCTATAACAGAATAATTAATAGTGGCATTCCAATTGTCTTTTTCAACAGAGTTAGTTCTACTGAGCTGGCGTCAAAAGTTGTTATAGACAATTACAAAATGGCATTCTTTGCCACAGAGCATTTAATATACAATAAATTTGAAAAAATAATCCATTTTGCAGGACCACCATCGCTCAAGATAACTCAGGAACGAAAAAAAGGATTCGAGGATGCAATGAAAAAACATCACCGCTCAATCACAAAAGATTCAATTATCTACACAGGTATTATGAGCGAGCAGGGTTATGTCGCTATGAAAAAGCTGATTGACGAATCTAATCTTCCGAATGCCATATTCTGTTTCAACGATCCCGTCGCTTTTGGCGCACTCAAAGCTCTGAAAGAATCAAATATTGGCTGCCCTGATACCGTTGCATTGGTTGGGTTCTCCGAAACAGAGATGGCTCAACTGGTCGAACCGCCACTAACCAGCGTCGAACAGCCGACTTTCAAAATGGGCGAAACTGCCGCTAATATTCTGCTCGAACAAATAGAACGCACAAATGAACAAAAAAGCATTGACTTTGGCACAACTTCATTAACAGCCCATCTACATGTTCGTAAATCTTCGATCAACAAAAAATTATAAAGAGATGGAAGATTCTTACATTCAGAATCTTCCATCTCTTATTTCACCGCAGAGTAACAAATAATACAATGTCATATGTATTGTGCATAATGAATTTCTCTTTCAATTATCCGTATCTGCATTTCTTTTCAAATCAAACTTATCATACGCCTCCACTATTCGCATCACTAACTTATGACGAACAATATCTGATTTACTAAACTCTACCTTTCCGATGCCCGGCACGCCTCGCAAAATCTGCAATGCCTGCACCATTCCTGATTTTTGAGAAGGGGGCAAATCTATTTGCGTAATATCACCGGTTATTATCATTTTTGCATTCATCCCGAGCCGGGTCAAAAACATCTTTATCTGCTGCGTCGACGTATTTTGTGCCTCATCCAATATCACTACAGCATCGCTTAACGTTCGCCCACGCATGAATGCCAACGGGGCAATCTGAATAACATTCCCATCCAAATATTCTTTAAGCTTAACTGCCGGCAGCATATCCTGGAGTGCATCATATAGGGGCTGAAGATACGGATCTATCTTATCTTTCATATCTCCCGGCAAAAAACCAAGTTTTTCACCTGCTTCCACAGCTGGTCGACTAAGTATAATCTTTTTTACCTCTTTATTCTTCAAGGCCCGAACGGCCAAAGCAATAGCGATATATGTCTTTCCGGAACCGGCTGGGCCCAATGCAAACACCATATCATTTTTTTCAAATTCCGAAACCAGTTTCTTCTGATTATCGCTTCTCGGATAAATTGACTTCCCACCTACACCGTGAATAATCAAATTTGATTGTTTAATCTCCAGCGGCTGACTGCCTTTTATTATTGACAGTATTATATCTTCATTCAACACATTGTATTCAACACAATAGCTCTCTAACTGACGAATAATTTTCTCAAACTGATCTGCATCCTGCTCCTCCCCCATTATTTTCATCACACTACCTCTCGAGGCAATTCTCAACTTTGGATATAATGTTTTCAATAACTGAATATTACAGTTATTGACTCCATAAAATACAGACAAATCTGCTTGCTCAAACAGGATTATTCTTTCAATCATAGGCTAATTTATAAAATGTCTCATATAAACTTCTCAATTTGAGCACAAATATAAGCAAACTGTTCTGTTTTATCAGATTTTTTTACTATTTTCGAATCTCAATATAAATCAATAACCATATGAAGACATTATTAAGCGTATTCTCCATCATTATTATTCTCACAACAATTTCTTGTAAAGAAAAAAAAAGGGAAACTCACGACTTTAAACTTAGACCATTCCCCAAATATTACAAAACTTTCAATAATATGAACGAAGAACATCTTTTAGCAGCTGAGGCTATCGGCATTAAACCAATTAGCTCAAGAAAAGACGCAGAAAATAACAAAGAAAAGCTGGTAGAAATAAAAGATAATGACTATTACGTAATCGATGACTTAAAACACTCACTTCCATTCCTGGTCAAACCAGCCGCTCTTCAACTTGACTCAATTGGTATAATTTTTCAGGACTCACTCATTAGCCTCGGCGCACCTTTATACAAACTGATTATAACCAGCGTTCTACGCACACAAGAAGACATAAAAGGACTTCGTAAACGCAACGGCAATTCGCAAACAAACTCAGCTCACCTTTACGGAACCACTTTCGATATTGCATACACACGCTTTATTCCGGTCGATACGTCAGACATTTCTATCGCAGAAGAAAAACTAAAAGTCGTATTGGCAGAAGTGCTGCGAGACCTCAAAAACAACAAAAAATGTTACGTCAAATACGAAGTTAAACAGGGCTGCTTTCATGTAACTGCACGACCTCAAAATCTATCCCCCAACATTATTAATTCTGCAAAAGAAGAATAAAAAACGCGCAAATATATTTCTTCTCAAAAAGCAAAACAAAAAAGGCTGTTCCGGAAACCCGAAACAGCCTTTATATTTATTGTATTGGTCTGTTATTTAACAGAATCCATGTGAGCTATCAAATCCAAAACTTTGTTTGAATAACCCCACTCATTGTCATACCAGCTAACCAGCTTAACGAAGTTACCATTCAAAGCAATACCTGCACCTACATCAAATACAGAAGTACGTACTTCGTGGATAAAGTCTGTTGACACAACTGAATCCTCAGTATAACCAAGAACGCCAGCCATAGTAGTTTCAGAAGCTAATTTCACAGCTGCTTTGATTTCTGCATAAGTTGCAGATTTCTCCAAACGTACAGTCAGGTCAACAACTGAAACGTCAGCAGTTGGTACGCGGAAAGCCATACCTGTCAATTTACCGTTAAGCTCAGGTATTACCACACCTACGGCCTTAGCAGCACCTGTTGAAGAAGGAATGATGTTGTTCAGGATAGAACGACCACCTCTCCAATCTTTTGCAGAAGGAGCATCAACAGTTTTTTGAGTATTAGTTGCAGCGTGTACAGTTGTCATCAAACCTTCAACAATACCAAAATTATCATTGATAACTTTAGCCAATGGAGCCAAACAGTTTGTAGTACAAGATGCGTTAGATACAACGTCCATGTCGTTTTTGTACGAATCAAGATTCACACCACAAACAAACATAGGAGCATCGTTAGATGGAGCAGAAATAACAACTTTCTTAGCGCCACCTTTCAAGTGAGCACCAGCTTTTTCAGTTGTTGTAAATACGCCAGTCGATTCAACCACGTAGTCAGCACCTGCTGCACCCCAACCAATATTTGCGGGATCTTTCTCAGCATAAAATGCTACTTCTTTACCATTTACAAACAATTTACCACCTTTGTTTTCGGCAGTTCCCTGGAATTGACCATGTACTGTGTCATATTTCAACATGTACACCAGGTAATCGATATCCAGGAATGGGTCATTTACTGCAACGATTTCAACATCGTTTCTTTCTTGTGCTGCACGGAAAACTAAACGTCCGATGCGGCCAAATCCGTTAATACCTACTTTAATCATTGTAATAAAACTATTTATGGGTTTTAAAATTGCTGCAAAGGTAGTTCTTTTCTCTTGTTTATTAAAATATTCACACAAAAAAAACAGGCTAAAAAGCATGTTTTTTTCACTAACATCCTATCAATTGATCGGCGGATTGAGCAAAAAAAACGAAATCAGCCAAAATCGATTATTGTTTTTAACCAAAACTTGTATTTTATATGAATTTGTAGTATGTTTGCAACCGATGACAAAAAGCAAAATCAGCACCCAAAAAGCAAAGGCTCAATCCCTGAAACGCGAATATAAAATCTCTTTTACACTCAACGAAAAAGAGTACAATATGCTGCGATCCTACCTGACCAAGCATAAAATAAATAATCAATCGGCCTGGACCCGGGAACAGATAATGAGTTATCTTTGGAAAAAAGCAGATTTGGAATACCCTACCCTTTTCAATGAATCAGATATTCTGAAATAAAACAACCGCTTATCCCCTTCAAACCAAGATGTTCACAGACGAATATTTCATGAAACAGGCTTTATCCGAAGCCCAAAAAGCATTCTATAAAGATGAAATCCCGGTAGGTGCTGTCGTAGTTTGTCAAAACAGAATCATCTCAAAAGCTCACAATCTGACAGAAACACTATCCGACGTCACAGCGCATGCCGAAATGCAGGCCATTACAGCTGCTGCAAATGTATTAGGGGGGAAATACCTGACCGACTGCACACTCTACGTTACTCTGGAACCGTGCATCATGTGTGCCGGCGCTTTACATTGGTCTCAAATATCAAGAATCGTATTTGCGGCATCCGACCCTAAAAAAGGGTATTCTTCACTCAATCAAAACATACTACACCCTAAAACAAAAATCAGCAAAGGAATTCTTGAAGACGAATGCTCTGAACTGTTACGCTCCTTCTTTCGCAAAAAAAGATAAAACGACCTACTGTCCTACCTCTTCGAAATCCACATACTCTCCTTCATTCGAAGAAAAAATCTTCTTACGTTCTGTTTTAGTAGTATCAGAATCGGAAGATTGAGATTCCCGTTCTTCCCGTTTTGCTTGTTTGTACATTTTTCGAAAGGGTGATAAAATACGGAAGAATAAATGTAGAATTTTAGCCCCAATCACAAGAATAGGGAACAAAATAATAATCAGAATAAATATAAACAAATAAAACATAACCTTTACCTATTACACGCACAGATTCCGTAGCGCTACGTTTTAATCAAGTTTAAACCACTTCACAAACAAAGAACTAATCACATACAGCAATATAGTCATCGACAATCCAAATAAGCCAAACAAATAAAGAAACACAATACCGGAAAACAACAAAAAAAGCTGCTTGTAGATTAATCTGAATGAAAAACCCTTTACCTTCAATGAAAACATAGGTAATTCAACAACCAATAGAGCCGAAAAGAGAAGAGTAAGACACACTAAAACGAATAATGACAATTCGAATCCATTCACAGAAAACTGATTTGAAGCAACCCCAACCCAAAAAAGGGCATTCGCAGGTGTTGGCAAACCAACAAAAGAGGTCGTCTGCCTGTCATCTATATTAAACTTTGCTAAACGTAAAGCAGAAAATACAACTACAAGAAAAGCGATATAAGGTAACCACCCGACATTCGATACAGATTCTGTTAACAATCGCCCCCGCAGCATTGTAAAGACAAGACATGATGGTGCAAATCCAAAACTAACCACATCAGCCAAAGAGTCAAGCTCTTTACCAATCAATGAATAAGCACCCAATCCCCGTGCTGCAAATCCATCCAGAAAATCGAAAACAGCAGCTACCAGTATAAACCAACAAGCCTGCAATAAAAGTCCCTCTATCGCGGATACAGCAGCAATACTTCCTGCCAAAAGATTGAGACAGGTGATTGCGTTGGGAACGTACTTTTTTATCTGATTCACTTAAACCTGGCTATTTGTGTCAAATTACCCACTACCGGCATATCCAAATCAACCAATACTTCCGTGTCTAACGGCAGATACAAATCAATCCTCGAGCCAAATTTAATGAATCCAAAAAACTCATTTATCTTACACTCATCATTTATATCAGAATAGGTCACAATGCGACGTGCCATTGCACCTGCAACCTGACGTACCAAAATCTCAACACCGGTCTCTGACTCAATTACAATAGTCGAACGCTCATTCTCTGTACTTGATTTGGGTAAATAAGCACCCATAAAACGACCTTCATGATGCGTAACAAACTTAACCTTCCCATTGATAGGATACCAATTTGCATGCACATTAAATGGTGTCATAAAAATAGAGACTTGCAATCTCTTATCATGAAAATATTCATTTTCAATAACCTCTTCGATTACAACAACTCTTCCATCTGCGGGTGCTACAACAATATCTTTTGTTTCACCGGAATAAATTCGTCTTGGACAACGAAAAAAATTAACCAACAATAAATAGACAACAGATGTAACAAGAAAAACTGAATAAAAGACAAATGGCGGGGTTTTAAACCAAAGAAGCAAATCTAATGCCAAAAGAAATAGCAGGGATAATACCAACAAATCCCAGCCTTCTCTGTGGATTCTTATTCTCATAGAAATAAGGTTTTAATAATTTGAACGCAAAATTACTCTAAAATTTAGAAACTACCAAAAATAAGGTATAAAACAAAAAAGAGATTACCCATGATATGGGCAATCTCTTTTTTATTATCTGCCAGATTACAATTATTCGGCCACTGTTTCTGTAGTAGAATCAGCAGAAACACCCTCATCTTTTTTCTTTGAAGAACGACGGGTTTTACTTTTCTTAACTGATTTTTCTTTCAACATGTTTTCGTTGTAATCAACTAATTCGATAAAACACATAGATGCATTATCACCTAAACGTGTTCCTGTTTTCAGGATACGGGTATAACCACCCGGACGATCTGCAATTTTAGAAGCAATATCCTGAAATAATTCAGTTACAGCATATTTATCCTGCAAATATCCGAAAACGATACGTCTCGAATGAGTTGTATCTTCTTTTGACTTTGTTATGATGGGCTCAACATATACTCTCAGCGCTTTTGCCTTAGCAACAGTCGTAAAAATACGCTTATGCTTAATCAATGACGATGCCATATTAGCAAGCATGGCTTCTCTGTGAGAATGAGTACGACCCAAATGATTGAATTTCTTATTGTGTCTCATTGCTTTACTCTTTGTCTAATTTATACTTTGCTATATCCATTCCAAATGAAAGATTCAAGTTAGCCAATAACTCATCCAACTCTGTCAGTGATTTCTTGCCAAAATTTCTGAATTTCAGTAAATCAGCTTTATTGTATTGAACTAATTCACCCAATGTCTCAACATCAGCTGATTTTAAACAATTCAACGCACGTACAGAAAGATCCATATCAACCAACTTCGTCTTCAGAAGTTGTCTCATGTGCAATACTTCCTCGTCAAAATCCTCACCACTCTCAGTGTCACTCATTTCGAGTGTTATCTTTTCATCACTGAAAAGCATAAAGTGATAAATCAATATCTTTGCAGCTTCCTTCAAAGCTTCTTTAGGAAGTATAGAACCATCAGTAGTTATCTCTAATACAAGTTTCTCGTAGTCAGTTTTTTGTTCAACACGATAGTTTTCCACAGCATACTTAACATTGCGTATTGGTGTATAAATTGAATCTATGGGTATAACATTCAATTCATCATTTGCCGTACGATTCTCATCTGCGGGCACATATCCACGACCTTTGTTAATAGTAAACTCTATAGTAAAACTAGCTGAAGGACTCAACTTACAAATAACCAATTCCGGGTTCAACACCTCAAAACCAGATAAATGTTTGCTAATATCCCCTGCCTTGAACACCTCTGTTCCCGAAATATTAATAACAACCTTCTCGGATTCTATCTCCTCAACGACTTGCTTCAGACGAACTTTCTTTATATTTAAGATGATGTTCGTTACATCTTCAATGACTCCGGGAATTGTTGAGAATTCATGCTCAACGCCATCAATCTTAATTGAAGTAATAGCAAAGCCTTCTAATGAAGAAAGGAGTATTCGGCGTAGTGCATTACCTATGGTAATACCGTAACCAGGCTCCAACGGACGAAACTCGAATTTACCGTAGTTATTGTCCGCTTCCAGCATTATTACTTTATCGGGTTTTTGAAATGCTAATATCGCCATGAATTTATTTATTATTTAGAATACAATTCTACGATCAGTTGTTCTTTGATATTTTCTGGAATATCAGTTCTATCAGGCATATGAAGGAACTTACCAGCCATAGTTGACTTATCCCACTCCATCCACGGATATTTACTGTGATTGAAACCATTCAAAGCATCAACGATCACTTCCAAAGATTTCGACTTTTCTCGTACAGAAATAATCTGTCCTGCTTTAATCGAGTATGAAGGAATATTTACAACTTTACCATTCACACAAATATGTCTGTGTGAAACTAATTGACGAGCTGCAGCACGGGTAGGAGCCAATCCTAAACGATAAACAACATTATCAAGACGAGCTTCCAAAAGTTGGAGCAAAACTTCACCTTTAATACCTTTTGTACGTGATGCTTTTTCAAACAGAATACGGAATTGTTTCTCTAAAACGCCATAGGTATATTTAGCTTTTTGTTTTTCACGAAGCTGAATACCGTACTCAGACGTTTTTTTCTTTCTACCGTTTCCATGTTGTCCCGGAGGATAGTTTTTCTTAGAAAGAACTTTATCCGGTCCGAAAATTGCTTCTCCAAACTTACGAGCAATTCTTGATCTGGGGCCTGTATATCTTGCCATTTTTTATTTATTTGTTTTATAGAACCCTTCTTGGTGCAGCCGCGATTGCAGAGAGGACTTAGTGCAATCAATTCACTAATTACGGATTCAGGATTTCGGATTTTATTAGACTCTTCTTCTCTTAGGAGGACGACATCCGTTGTGTGGAAGTGGTGTAACATCGATAATCTCAGTTACTTCAATTCCAGCACCATGCACAGTTCTGATCGCAGACTCACGTCCGTTACCTGGTCCTTTTACATAAGCCTTAACTTTTCTCAAACCAAGGTCAAATGCAATTTTCGAGCAGTCTTGAGCTGCCATTTGAGCTGCATAAGGAGTATTTTTCTTTGATCCACGGAAACCCATTTTACCGGCTGAAGACCATGAAATCACCTGTCCTTCGCTGTTTGCAAGCGAAACGATAATGTTGTTGAAAGATGAATGAACATGAAGTTGTCCATAGGCATCAACTTTCACATTTCTTTTCTTTGCTGCGACTGTTTTTTTTGCCATATCACTTATTATTTAGTAGCTTTTTTCTTGTTTGCAACAGTTTTCTTTTTACCCTTACGTGTACGGGCATTGTTCTTGGTACTTTGTCCACGCAATGGCAAACCAATACGATGACGAACACCACGATAACAACCAATATCCATCAAACGTTTGATATTAAGCTGTACCTCAGAACGCAGATCACCTTCTACTTTATACTCAGCACCAATCAATTCACGAATTGCACCAGCTTGCGCATCTGTCAAATCCTTAATTTTGGTATCTTTGTTGATTCCTGCCTTCTCAAGAATGCTCAATGAACTACTACGACCAATTCCGAAGATATAAGTCAATGCAATTTCAGCTCTTTTATTTTGCGGCAAGTCAACCCCAACTATTCTTATAGCCATATACTTGATTATTTTTGCAAAATTAATAAATTATCCCTGACGTTGTTTAAACTTCGGGTTTTTCTTGTTAATTACGTACAAGCGACCATTTCTTCTCACGATTTTACAATCCGGAGTGCGCTTTTTTAAAGATGCTCTTACTTTCATATAGTTTATTTTTATTTGTATCTGAATGCTATTCTCCCTTTAGATAAATCATAAGGAGACATCTCAACTCTCACTTTATCTCCGGGTAATATCTTAATATAATGCATACGCATTTTACCGGAAATGTGTGCTGTAATTTCATGCCCGTTTTCTAATTCGACCCGGAACATAGCATTTGACAATGCCTCAATAATAGTTCCATCTTGCTCGATAGCTGATTGTTTAGACATATTGATTTTTTACGCTTTATTATTTAATACTTGTTCTATAAATTCAAACGAAGAAAGAATTTCTGCCTTACCGGGTCTTACTACAATTGTATGTTCAAAATGAGCCGACATTTTCCCATCTCTGGTTCTGGTTGTCCATCCATCTTTTTCAAAAACAATATTCTTCGATCCGCTATTTATCATAGGCTCAATGGCTAATACCATTCCGGATTTTAATAGAGGACCGGTTCCGCGTCTTCCGTAATTAGGTACTTCAGGCGCTTCATGAAGTTTTCGTCCGACACCATGTCCTACCAGTTCTCTTACCACAGAATAAGATTGTCTTTCACAATACTCCTGAACAGCATTCCCGATATCACCCACTCTATTTCCATGAATGGCTTTTTCGATCCCGCAATAAAGTGATTCTTTTGTTGTTTCCAATAATTTCATTGTTTCTACATCTACTTCTCCTACACAAAAAGTATAAGCAGAATCTCCATAAAAACCATTCATAAGGACACCACAATCTACAGATACAATATCACCCTCTTTTAAAGGAACTGAATTAGGAATTCCATGAACGACCTGACTATTAACAGATGTACAAAGAGAATTCGGAAAACCACTGTATCCTAAAAAAGCCGGAATAGCCTGATGATCACGAATAAACTGTTCAGCTTGTTTATCTAACTCGGCAGTTGTAACTCCCGGTTGGATAAAACTGGCCACATGAGCCAGGGTTTTTCCAACCAGAAGTGAACTATTACGAATTAGTTCTATTTCATCGTCTGTTTTAATATAAATCATATCAATAAGCAGCGGGCGAACCAGTACGACCCTTTATTTTTCCGGATTTCAACAACCCATCGTAGTGACGCATCAACAAATGGCTCTCTACTTGTTGTAATGTATCCAATACAACACCTACAAGAATGAGCAAAGATGTACCACCAAAGAATTGTGAGAATTCACTACTTACTCCAAACATGCTGGCAAAAGCCGGTAATATAGCAATAACAGCCAAAAACATTGAACCTGGTAAAGTAATACGGGACATAATCTCATCAAGATATTCAGCTGTATGCTTACCTGGCTTAACACCGGGTATAAACCCGTTATTACGCTTCATGTCATCTGCCATTGCAGTTGGTTGTATAGTAATAGCCGTATAAAAATAAGTAAATACAACAATAAGCAATGCAAACATAACATTATAACCCCAACCAGTATGATCCATAAAAGAAGCTAAAAAGCCATTCACAGATTCAATATTAGCAAACCCAATTAATGTCATCGGAATAAACATAATTGCTTGCGCAAATATGATAGGCATTACACCAGCTGCATTAATTTTAAGGGGAATGTATTGTCTTGTTCCTCCGAACTGAGGAGTATTACCAACCATTTTCTTTGCATATTGAACAGGCACTTTACGAGTTCCCTGAACGAGAAGGATTGCAGCAGCAACAACAAATAACAAAAACACAAGTTCGGCAATAAACATAACCAAACCACCGGCTTTATCTGCTGTACGACTTGTAAATTCTGCAACAACGGCATGAGGAAGGCGTGCTATAATACCAACAAGAATGATAAAAGAAATACCATTTCCAACACCTTTGTCTGTAATTTTTTCTCCTAACCACATGATAAACATACTTCCGGCTGTCAAAATGATAGTCGAAGATATCATAAACCAAATGCCAGTGGGCAACCCAATACCCTTCATTTGCACGTTCAGGTTAATCAAATATGACGGAGCTTGAAACAAAAGAATAGCAACGGTTAAATAACGCGTGTACTGATTCATTTTACGTCTTCCGCTTTCACCCTCCTTTTGCATCTTTTGGAACTTAGGAACCGCAATAGTCAGCAATTGGATTACAATTGAAGCAGAGATGTAAGGCATAATTCCAAGAGCAAACACAGAAGCGTTCGAAAACGCTCCACCGGAAAACATGTCTAATAAAGCAAGTAATCCACTTTTAGTTTGCGACTGAAGCGCAGTTAGCGCATCAGGATTTATACCCGGAAGAACAACAAAAGAACCAAACCGATACACTGCTACAAGTAAAAGAGTAGTGATGATTCGATTTTTCAGGTCTTCAATCTTCCAAATGTTTTTTAAGGTTTCAATGGCTCTCATCGGCTTAGATTATTATAGCGGTTCCTCCTGTAGCTACGATTGCAGCTTCTGCAGATTTAGAAAAAGCATTAGCTTCAACATCAATCTTAACAGTTAAAGAACCGTTACCCAAAATTTTAACTAATTGATTTGAAGACACAAAACCTGCTTCAATAAGGTTATCAACACTAATCTTAGACAAAGATAAACTTTCTGCCAATGTTTGCAATGTTGACAAATTGATAGCTTTGTATTCAACACGATTGAAGTTCTTAAAACCAAACTTAGGCAAACGTCTTTGAATAGGCATCTGACCACCTTCAAAACCAATTTTTCTGGAATATCCCGATCTTGATTTGGCGCCTTTGTGACCTCTTGTAGAGGTACCACCTAAACCGGAACCGGTTCCACGGCCAATTCTTTTTCTGGTTTTAACAGAACCAGGAGCGGGGCTTAATTTACTTAAATTCATATCTTTATAAATTAACTTTATTACTTAGATTATAGTACAGAAATCAGGTGTTTTACTTTCGTAACCATACCCATAATTTGTGGAGTATCTTCATGCTCTACAACTTTATTCAGTTTGGTTAAACCCAATGCATCCAAAGTTCTTTTTTGGGTTGCAGGACATTTGATTCTGCTCTTAACTTGCTTAATTCTAATTATTGCCATGATCTATGTTCCTCCCAAATTATCCTTTAAAAACTTTTTCCATCGATACACCTCTGTTTTGAGCAACGGTATATGCATCACGTAATTCTCCCAAAGCAACAATAGTCGCTTTTACAAGGTTGTGAGGGTTTGAAGAACCTTTTGACTTTGCCAAAACGTCTGTAACACCAACACTCTCCAATACAGCACGCATAGAACCACCGGCTTTAACTCCGGTTCCATGTGATGCAGGCTTCAAGAAAACCTCTGCACCACCAAACTTAGAAAATTGCTCGTGAGGTATAGTTCCTTTATGAACAGGAACTTTTATCAGGTTCTTTTTTGCAGCTTCAACACCTTTTGCAATTGCACTGGTTACTTCGCCTGCCTTACCAAGCCCCCAACCTACGATACCATCTTCATTTCCTACCACCACGATAGCAGAAAAGCTAAAAGTACGTCCACCTTTGGTTACTTTCGTAACACGGTTAATGGCTACCAATCTATCTTTCAACTCCAAATCGGTAGTTGTTTTTACTTTATTATTTATTCCTGACATGATGATTAAAATTTAAGTCCAGCGTTACGGGCAGCCTCTGCCAATTCTTTAACTCTACCGTGATACAAATATCCGTTACGGTCGAAAACAACGGCAGTAATACCTGCTTCAACTGCTTTTTTAGCAATAACTTCACCAACTTTGGCAGCTTGCTCTTTTTTGGCAGCTTTGTCTAAACCTAATGAATTAGCAGCGACTAAAGTCTTGCCGGTAGTATCATCAATGATTTGAACATATATTTGACTGTTACTTCTGAAAACAGACATACGTGGAATTGCGGTAGTTCCCGAAATTTTAGCACGTACACTACGTTTGATTCTCAGTCTTCTTTCTATCTTTTTTAACATAGCATTGCTTATTTACATGAATTATTTACCCTTACCTGCAGACTTACCAGACTTTCTGCGGATAACTTCTCCTACGAACTTAATACCTTTTCCTTTGTATGGTTCAGGTTTGCGGAAAGAACGAACTTTAGAACATACTTGTCCTAAAAGCTGTTTATCACACGATTCGAGGATCAACAACGGGTTTTTATTTCTCTCTGATTTAGTTTCAACTTTCACTTCAGCCGGAACCTGGAGGAAAATACTGTGGCTATAACCCAATGTAAACTCAATAATTTGTCCATTGTTTGCAACACGATATCCAACACCAACTAATTCCATTTCCTTGCGATAGCCTTCAGAAACACCAATAACCATGTTGTTAAGCAAAGAACGATACAAACCGTGCAATGCACGTTGTTGACTTTCATCTGTTGGTCTGCTCAAAATAACATTATTATTCTCGATAACAACCTGAACGCCTCCGGTGATTTGTTGTGCCAAAGTTCCCTTAGGACCTTTTACAGTAACAACATCATCAGCAATAGTTACATTTACTCCGGCAGGGATAGCAATAGGCAATTTTCCAATTCTTGACATCTAACTTTCCTCCTTGATTAATAAATGTAACACAATACTTCACCACCGATTTTGAGGTCTCTTGCTTCTTTGTCTGTCATTACACCTTTCGAAGTAGAAAGAACAGCAATACCTAAACCGTTTAACACTCTTGGCATCTCTTTATAACCGGTGTACTGACGTAAACCGGGTGTAGATACACGACGCAATACTTTGATAGCATTCACCTTATTCACAAGGTCATACTTCAAAGCAATTTTAATAGAACCCTGAGGTCCTTCTTCTACAAACTTAAAATTAAGGATGTAGCCTTTTTCAAAGAGAATCTTAGTGATTTCTTTTTTCAAATTTGACGCAGGAATTTCAACAACGCGATGATTAGCTTTAATCGCGTTTCTTAATCTGGTCAAATAATCTGCAATAGGATCTGTCATAATAAAATAATTAAATTGATCCGGGACATCCGGACAATATTTAACACAATAAAAATTTTCTTACCAACTTGCTTTCTTTACACCGGGAATTAATCCGGCAGAAGCCATTTCACGAAATTGAATACGTGAAACTCCGAACTGACGAACATATCCTTTCGGTCTTCCTGTAATTTTGCAACGGTTGTGAAGGCGCACCGGAGATGCATTCTTCGGAAGCGCTTGCAACGCCTCAAAGTTGCCATCTTTCTTAAGTTGCTCTCTTTTAGCAGCATATTTAGCAACAAGCTTGGCTCTTTTCACCTCGCGGGCTTTCATTGATTCTTTTGCCATATCGAATTAATCTTTTTTAGCGTTCTTAAACGGTAAACCAAATTCCTTAAGAAGAGCATAACCTTCTTCATCTGTTTGCGCAGAGGTCACAAAGGTAATATTCATTCCTAAGATTTTACTAATATTGTCGATATTTATTTCAGGAAAAATGATTTGTTCCTGAATTCCGAGGGTATAATTGCCTCTTCCATCCAGTTTTCCTTCAATTCCTTTGAAATCTCGGATACGTGGTAGCGCAACACGAACTAATCTTTCAAGAAACTCGTACATTTGTTCACGACGTAAAGTGACCATCACACCGATAGGCATTTTCTTACGTAACTTGAAGTTTGAAATATCTTTCTTAGACAAAGTAGCTACTGCTTTTTGACCTGTGATATTTGATAACTCATTGATAGCTGTTTCAATAATTTTTTTATCAGCTACGGCTATACCCAAACCTTGATTGATAACGATTTTCTTCAAAACAGGAACTTGCATAACTGTTTTGTAGTTGAATTCTTTCATCAAAGCAGGAACAACTCTTTCATTGTAATCTTTTTTAAGACTGGCAGTATTGCTCATTACTTAATCTCCTCTCCTGATTTTTTAGATACACGAACTAAAACTCCTTCTTCGTTCATCTTACGACCGATACGAGTCGGTTTCTTTGATTTCGGATCCAATTGATTCAGATTCGAAATATGAATAGAAGCCTCTTTTTTTACAATACCTCCCTGCGGATTTTGCGCATTAGGTTTAACGGCTTTTGAAACCATGTTAACGCCTTCTACAACTGCCCGGTTTGTTTTGATTAAAACCTCAAGGACACGACCGGTTTTACCTTTATCGTTTCCGGCGTTGACAAAGACCATGTCGCCTTTTTTAATATGTAACTTACCCATTCTAATTGTTGGATTTAAAGCACCTCAGGCGCTAGTGACACAATTTTCATGTTTGTTGCACGAATTTCACGGGCAACGGGGCCGAAAATACGGCTTCCTCTCATATCGCCTGCACCATTCAACAGTACACAGGCATTATCATCGAATCGAATATACGATCCGTCTGCACGACGGATTTCCTTCTTTGTTCTAACTATTACTGCTTTAGAAACAGCTCCTTTTTTCACATCACTAGAAGGGATTACGCTTTTTACTGCAACTACGATAATATCGCCAACAGTTGCATAGCGCTTTCTTGTTCCGCCCAATACTCTGATACAAAGAGCTTGTTTAGCTCCACTGTTATCAGCCACTATAAGTCTTGACTCTTGTTGTATCATGTTTACTTAGCTCTTTCGATTATTTCTACTAATCTCCATCTTTTCAATTTGCTCAGTGGACGAGTCTCCATGATCTTCACTTTATCACCAATATTGCAATCATTCTTCTCGTCGTGAGCGTGATATTTCTTCGTTTTATTAACGAATTTGCCGTAGATAGGGTGTTTTTCTTTCCATTTAATTGCAATAGTAATGGTTTTATCCATTTTATTGCTGAAAACAACTCCTACACGTTCTTTTCTAAGATTTCTTGTTTCCATCAGGCTCAATTGGTTATTGTTGGTTTATTTCACGATCGCGCAAAACTGTTTTCATTCGCGCGATGTCTCTGCGTAGACCTTTAATCTTTACAGGATTGTCCAAAGGAGTAATTGAGTGATTTAAACATAATTGATCCATAATTGAAGAATCTGCATCAATCTTCTCAATCAATTCCTTTGTACTTAGTTCTTTAATTTCTGCTACTTTCATAATTTATTATGCGTTTTCGTTAGCATCATAATCTCGTCTGACCACAAATTTGGTAGTTACCGGTAATTTTTGAGCTGCAAGACGTAAAGCCTCTTTAGCGATTTCAAAAGAAACGCCTTCAACTTCAAACATTATTCTACCGGGAGTAACCGGCGCCACAAATCCTTCTGGCGCACCTTTACCTTTACCCATACGTACTTCTGCCGGTTTCTTGGTAATAGGCTTATCCGGGAAGATGCGAATCCAAATCTGACCCTGACGTTGCATGTAACGGGTTACCGCGATACGAGCAGCTTCGATTTGACGACCGGTGATCCATTTTGACTCTAAAGCCTTTATACCAAATGAACCGAATGCCAACTGATTACCTCGTTGGGCCACACCTTTCATGCGCCCTTTTTGTTGTCTTCTGAACTTTGTTTTCTTCGGTTGTAACATTGTCTGTAAAATTCAGTGATAATTAATTACTTATTTTTTCTTATTGAATCTACCGCCATCACGACCACCGTCACGACCGCCTTCACGTCTTTGACCACCGTGGTTTTGACCACCACCCTGGTTACGACCAGATTCTTTTTGTTGAGTAAATGAAGGAGTTAAATCTTTTTTGCCATAAATTTCACCACGGCAAATCCAAACCTTAACACCCAATAAACCAACTTTAGTTAATGCTTCAGCCAAAGCATAATCAATGTCAGCTCTCAAAGTATGCAGAGGAGTTCTTCCTTCTTTATACATTTCAGAACGCGCCATTTCAGCACCATTAAGACGACCAGAGATTTGGATTTTGATACCTTCAGCACCCAATCTCATAGTAGAAGCAATTGCCATTTTCACCGCACGACGGTAAGCAATCTTTCCTTCCAACTGACGAGCGATATTGTTTGCTACAATAACTGCGTCCAATTCTGGTTTTTTCACTTCGAAGATGTTGATTTGAACATCTTTATCTGTGATCTTTTTCAACTCTTCTTTGAGTTTGTCAACTTCCTGTCCACCCTTTCCGATAATAATACCGGGGCGAGCAGTGCAAACAGTGATAGTGACCAATTTCAAAGTACGTTCAATAATAATACGTGAAATGCTGGCTTTAGCAAGACGAGCAGTCAGATATTTACGGATCTTACTATCTTCTAAAAGTGTATCACCGCAGTTTTTACCTGCATACCAGTTTGAGTCCCAACCACGAACGATACCTAAGCGGTTACTTATTGGATTAACTTTTTGACCCATCTTGCTTAAATTTGATTAGTATTTTTATTAGCCACAGCATCTACAAACAATGTAACGTGGTTAGAACGTTTGCGAATTCTGTATCCACGTCCTTGCGGAGCGGGACGCAGTCTCTTCAACATAGTAGAAGAATCTACAAACACTTCTGAAATATACAACTCTCCCGATTCTGCTTTGCGCTCATTCTTTTGCTCCCAGTTTGAGATGGCAGAACGCAGCAATTTCTCTAATCTGATAGAAGCTTCTTTCGTAGAAAACTTCAATACCCCCAGAGCGCGGTTTACTTCCATACCTCTAACCATATCGGCCACCAAGCGCATTTTGCGTGGTGAAGTAGGAACACCTGTCAATTTGGCAAAGTATTTGGTCTTCAGCGCTTCTTTTCTGTTGTCTGCTGAAATCTTTTTTCTTGCACCCATTTTATGATTACTTTTTATTTTTCTAACTTCTTAATCCTTGTAACGCATTAACGTTTTTTGTTACCGCCATGACCTTTGAAGGTACGTGTTGGAGAAAACTCACCCAACTTGTGACCAACCATGTTTTCGGTTACGTAAACAGGGATAAATTTGTTACCGTTGTGAACTGCTACAGTATGCCCTACGAAATCCGGAGAAATCATTGAAGCTCTAGCCCATGTTTTAATCACGGTCTTTTTAGCTGACTCATTCATAGTCAGAATTTTTTTCTCAAGCTTCACATTAATGTATGGGCCTTTTTTAAGCGAACGACTCATAGTTTATCTCAATTAATCAGATTATTTTTTTCTTCTTTCAATAATATACTTAGACGATTGCTTTTTAGGAGCTCTTGTCTTAAGTCCTTTAGAATAGAGGCCTTTACGTGATCTTGGGTGTCCTCCGGATGAGCGACCCTCACCACCACCCATCGGGTGATCTACAGGGTTCATTGCAACACCACGATTTCGTGGACGACGACCTTGCCATCTTGAGCGACCTGCTTTACCTGATCTTTCGAGTCCATGGTCTGAGTTTCCAACACTTCCAATTGTAGCTTTACAAGTTGAAAGAATTTTTCTGGTTTCACCTGAAGGCAACTTGATGATTGCATAATCTCCTTCTCTCGAAGTCAACTGAGCAAAAACACCTGCAGAGCGAACCAATGCGGCTCCCTGTCCGGGACGAAGTTCAATGTTGTGAATAATTGTACCTACAGGGATGTTCTTAAGGGGCAATGAATTTCCGATTTCAGGAGCTGCTTTGTCACCAGACATAATATCCTGACCAACTGCCAAACCGTTAGGTGCAATGATGTAACGTTTTTCACCATCCACATAAAACAACAAAGCGATGTTTGCTGAACGGTTTGGATCGTACTCAATTGTCTTAACTACTGCGGGAACACCGTCTTTTTCTCTCTTGAAGTCGATAATACGATACAATTTCTTGTGGCCACCACCGATATAACGCATGGTCATTTTACCTTCGTTATTACGGCCACCTGATTTGTTCTTACCTACAACTAGAGACTTCTCCGGTGCGGTTGCAGTAATGTTATCGAACGCACCGATAATTTTGTGTCTCTGCCCCGGTGTAACGGGCTTAAATTTACGTACTGCCATTTTTTATTAAATATTGCTGTAAAAATCAATAACTTCACCGGCTTTAAGAGTAACCAAAGCTTTCTTAAATGCGGCAGATTTACCTACAATGACACCAGATTTAGTATTACGAGTTTTCTTTTTGCCACTGTATTTCATGGTGTTTACGCTCTCAACAGTTACACTGTAAAGATCTTCAACTGCTTTTTTAATCTGAATTTTATTTGCATCAGGAGATACACGAAATCCGTAACAATTACGTGTTTCGGTAAGAGCAGTCATTTTTTCTGTGACGATTGGTTTAATAATAATTCCCATTTCTCTTTCTCCTTACATTAAAATTGATTGATTACTGCCAATGAAGATTCTGTAAACACCAGGCATTTAGCATCCAATACTTTGAATGTGTTCAGCTCAGGCACAGTAATCACACTGGTTTTTTGCAAATTACGAGCAGACAACAAAACATTTTTGTTAGCTTCAGCCAAAACCAAAACCAATTTTTTGTCAGCTACTTTAAGGCTCGAAGTCATTGCAACGAAATCTTTTGTTTTAGGTGCAGCAAAAGAAAGATCCTCTACTACGATAATTTCGTTGTTGATTGCCTTGTATGACAAAGCTGACTTACGGGCAAGTGATTTCACTTTTTTATTCAATTTGAAGCTATAATCACGGGGTACCGGACCAAATACACGACCACCACCTACAAAGATAGGAGCTTTGATATCGCCACAACGGGCTCCACCTGTTCCTTTTTGTTTTTTCAGTTTGCGAGTAGATCCTGCAACTTCACTTCTTCCTTTTGCTTTGTGAGTTCCCTGACGAGAATTCGCCAAAAACTGTTTCACGTCGAGGTAGATAGCATGGTCGTTGGGTTCGATTCCGAAAACGGCATCATTCAATTCAACAGTTTTTCCGGTCGCTTCTCCTTTGATGTTATATACGCTAAGTTCCATTACTTCTCAATTATTACGATTGAACCTTTACATCCCGGAACTGAACCTTTTACTAACAAAAGATTGTGTTCAGAGATAACTTTTAACACTTGAAGATTTTGAACGGTAATACGGGCATTCCCTGTTTGACCCGCCATTCTCATCCCTTTGAATACTCGTGAAGGGAACGAGCTGGCACCTACCGAACCTGGAGCTCTCAAACGATTGTGCTGACCGTGAGTTGACTGACCAACTCCACCAAAACCATGGCGTTTAACAACACCCTGGAATCCTTTTCCTTTTGATGTACCGATTACATCTACGAAACCAACTTCAGCCAGATAATCAACTGTGATTACATCTCCTGCTTTGTACTCTGTTTCGTAACCTTTGAACTCGGCCAAGTGTCTCATGGGTGCTACGCCTGCTTTTTCGAAGTGTCCCTGCATAGGTTTAGTTGTGTGTTTTTCTTTCTTTTCCACAAAACCAACCTGAACAGCTTCGTAACCGTCTACTTCGACAGTCTTAACCTGGGTAACAACACAAGGACCTACTTCGATAACAGTGCATGGAACATTTTTTCCATCGGCACTGAAAACGGATGTCATTCCGATTTTTTTTCCTAATAATCCTGGCATTTCACTTTAAATTTAATAATATCAAACTTTGATTTCAACTTCAACACCGCTGGGCAATTCTAATTTCATCAGCGCATCAACCGTTTTAGCTGTAGAGCTATAGATGTCGATCAATCTTTTGAAAGAAGAAAGCTGGAACTGCTCTCTTGATTTTTTGTTAACAAAGGTAGAGCGGTTAACGGTAAAAATTCTTTTGTGAGTAGGAAGGGGTATCGGACCACTAACCACAGCTCCGGTTGCCTTCACAGTCTTTACGATTTTCTCAGCAGATTTATCTACCAAAGTGTGGTCGTAAGACTTTAATTTAATTCTGATTTTTTGGCTCATATCTTTTACTTGTTTCAATATTTACTTATAAAAGTTCTTCTTTACCACCCACTTCTGCCAACACCTGTTTTGCAATCGATGTTGAAACTTCAGAATAATGAGAGAAAGACATGGTCGAAGTTGCACGACCCGAAGAGATAGTACGCAAAGTAGTCACATACCCAAACATTTCTGAAAGAGGTGTTTTAGCTTTAACGATACGAGCTCCTGAACGGCTTGATTCCATTCCTTCAACCTGACCACGACGTTTGTTTAAGTCAGAGATAATATCACCCATGTTTTCTTCCGGGGTTACAACCTCAACTTTCATGATAGGCTCTAAAAGAACAGGACCTGCTTTTTTGCAAGCTTCCTTAAATGCAAGGTTCGCACAAATTTCGAATGACAACTGATCCGAGTCAACCGCGTGGAAAGAACCGTCTATTACAACAACTTTCAACTGATCAACAACATAACCGGCCAATACACCATTCTTCATCGCATTTGCAAATCCTTTTTGAATAGAAGGAATAAATTCTTTCGGAATGTGACCACCTTTTACTTCGTCAATAAATTGCAGTGAACCTTCAAATCCTTCGTCAACCGGACCAACTTTAACAATGATATCGGCAAATTTACCACGACCACCTGATTGTTTCTTGTAAACCTCACGCAACTCAACAGTTTTAGTGATAGCCTCTTTGTAAGAAACCTGAGGACGACCCTGGTTACACTCTACCTTGAACTCACGACGCAGACGGTCGATAATGATCTCAAGGTGAAGCTCACCCATACCCGAAATAATAGTTTGACCAGTATCCTGATTTGTTTGAACACGGAAAGTTGGATCCTCTTCGGCCAGTTTACCCAAACCAATACCCATTTTATCCAAATCTTTCTGAGTTTTAGGCTCAACAGAAATACCGATAACGGGCTCAGGGAAATCCATAGACTCAAGTACAATCGGATTAGTTTCGTCGCACAAAGTATCACCGGTACGGATATCTTTGAATCCTACACCTGCACCAATATCACCACAACCAATAAATTCTTTCGGATTTTGTTTGTTAGAGTGCATTTGGAACAAGCGGGAAATACGCTCTTTTTTATCTGAACGAGAGTTGTAAACATACGAACCTGCATCAATTTGACCAGAGTAAACTCTGAAGAAGCACAAACGACCTACGAATGGGTCAGTTGCAATCTTAAATGCCAATGCAGACATAGGCTCATCTGATGAGGGTTTACGCACCAATACAGTCTCAGGATTGCGAGGATCATATCCTTCAATAGGCGGATTATCCAGCGGGCTACCTAAGAAAGCGCAAACGGCATCAAGTAATGTTTGAACACCTTTATTTTTGAAAGACGAACCAAGAGTCATTGGAGTAATAGACATCGAAATTGTGCCTTTACGCAATGCGCTAAGAATTTCCTCTTCAGTGATAGTTGATGGATCATCAAAGAATTTTTCCATCAAAACATCATCAAATTCGGCAATAGTTTCGAGCATTTTACCTCTCCACTCTTCAGCTTCAGCCAATACATCAGCAGGAACTTCCTCGATAGAGTAATCAGCACCCATCGATTCATCGTGCCACAAGATAGCTTTCATGTTGATCAAATCGACAACCCCTTTGAATGTCTCTTCTGATCCGATTGGAATCTGAATAGGACAAGGGTTAGCGCCCAACATATCTTTCATTTGACGAACCACTTCGAAGAAGTTAGCTCCGGAACGGTCCATTTTATTTACGTAACCAACACGGGGAACGTTATATTTGTCGGCCTGACGCCATACAGTCTCAGACTGAGGCTCAACACCACCTACAGCACAAAAAGTAGCCACAGCACCATCTAACACACGGAGTGAACGCTCTACCTCAACGGTAAAATCCACGTGACCCGGAGTGTCAATCAGGTTCATTTTATACTTTTCGCCTTTGTATTTCCAGCTGGTAGTAGTTGCAGCAGATGTGATTGTGATACCACGCTCTTTCTCTTGCTCCATCCAGTCCATTGTAGCGGCACCATCGTGTACCTCACCAATCTTGTGAGACAATCCGGTGTAGAACAAGATACGCTCAGAAGTGGTCGTTTTACCGGCATCGATATGCGCCATGATACCGATATTTCTCGTATATTTTAAGTTTTGATCTGATGCAGCCATCTTTATAATCTTTTTTCCTTAAATAAACTAATTAAAATCTGAAGTGGGCAAACGCACGATTAGCTTCAGCCATTCTGTGCATATCCTCTTTACGTTTGTACGAACCACCCTGATTGTTGAATGCATCCATAATCTCTGCAGCCAACTTATCAGCCATAGTTTTTCCACCCCTCTTACGTGAGTAGAGGATCAGATTTTTCATTGAAATGGATTCTTTACGATCGGGACGAATTTCAGTAGGTACCTGGAAAGTAGAACCACCCACACGACGAGATTTAACCTCTACCTGAGGTGTAACATTCTCGAGGGCTTTTTTCCAGATTTCGAGAGAAGAGAGTGCTTCGTTAGGCATTTTAGCCTTAACATTTTCAAGAGCAGTATAGAAAATAGTGTATGCGACGCTTTTTTTGCCGTCGAACATCAGGTGGTTTACAAATTTTGTAACCTTAACATCACTAAAGACGGGATCCGGGAGGACCAGCCTTTTCTTAGGTTTTGCTTTTCTCATTTTTTCAAAAAATAATGTTCTTGTTTGGGTTGCTTTGTTTTGATTAATCTTCAAATCCCCCCTCCGGGTTCATTTACTCAACCTTGCGAGCCTATCAAAAACTCAAATTAGTTATTAACTAATTAAATTTCAATCTCTTGCTTAGGATTTTTTACTTTTTCTTTTTAGCGGGAGCACCTTTAGCTGCTACAGCGGGTTGACCTGGTTTCGGACGTTTTGCGCCGTACTTAGAACGTCTTTGAGTACGTTTCACAACACCTGCTGTATCTAATGTACCGCGTACGATGTGGTAACGTACACCCGGAAGGTCTTTTACACGACCACCACGAACCAAAACGATCGAGTGCTCTTGCAAGTTGTGGCCTTCACCCGGGATGTAAGAGTTCACCTCTTTTCCGTTGGTTAAACGTACACGGGCAACTTTACGCATTGCCGAGTTCGGCTTTTTAGGAGTAGTAGTATATACTCTCACACAAACTCCACGTCTTTGCGGACATGAATCAAGTGCGGGAGCCTTACTTTTATCCACCAAGCTCTCTCTTCCCTTTCTAACTAATTGCTGAATTGTAGGCATTTCTTTAGAACTTTAAAAACTTTGATTATTTATACTTTATAACTATATTACAAAACGGACGGCAAAAATAGGCATTATTTTCGAATAATCAACACATTAACCGAAAATATTCTACTTCTTCGCCGAAAAACGGTGCAAAGATAGCTATTTTTCCTGTATCCTGCAACTTTTTTGAATTATTAAGATTCCCAGAGGTTTAGCCCACACTCACATAAGAGCTTTTCCTCATTAAGCCTTTCCTCCACGCCCGATAATAGGAGGTACCATACCGTCCTCATCATACAGCGTGATTTTACCGTATTTCGATTCGTATTTTCGGATATTATCATCCATTGCCATCAAAAAACGTTTTGCATTTTCAGGGCCGAGGATAACTCTGGACTTCACAACCGGTTTTTCGACATTGGGTAACATTCTAATAAAATCCAGTATAAACTCAGCACTGGAATGTGTAATAACAACTAAATTAGCATACTCGCCCTGAGCAATCTCTTCACTCATATTAAATTCTAAATTATCACTCATAATTATTTCTGTTTTTGTTTTTACAAATTGAGGTCAAAATTAATCATTCTATGCAACAAACACGGTAAAACACAAAAAAAAAGGTGCGAAAATAATCCGCACCCTCAAAATTATTTATTTCAAAAATTATAAATCTGTAATCGGCGTATGCTTAGGCACCAATATTTTCATAATCACCCATGCTATAAGATAAGAGAACGCACATAATGCAAACATGATACCATAAGCGTGAGAAACATTACCTGAAACTAACAATTTAGCTTGCCCGAGAAGGGCGGGATCAGAAACGACCTCTTTGAGGTTGTCCATTTTAATCTTATCAAGGGGTAAAGCAACTGTCTCCTGAATTAAGCCCTGTGCTTTAGCCAGACCAACACCAACACCACGATAATAATCCTCGAGGCGTCCTGCCAACTGCTGCATAAAAACGCCACCAAGCCCCCCAAATGCAGCCCCAATACCGGTAACAGTTGCAACTGATTTCTTTGGAAACATATCAGAAACTGTTGTAAACAAATTTGCAGACCAGGCCTGATGCGCTGCACCACCCAGACTAATCACTGCAATAGCCGCCACAATACCAAACCCAGCCATATACTGCGTACTCAGCAAGGCAGTCGGAACAATCGCAATCAACAACATAGCTGTCATTCGCGCTTTGTATGTTTGCCACCCTCTTTTCATAAACGACATAGGGATAGATCCGCCATACACAGAACCAATAATCGCAATTCCAAAGACCACAAAATTGGAAATCATCACATAACTAGCGGTTGTCTCTTTGCTCAGTCCATCACAAAACTGCTGCTTGACGTAGGTCGGCAACCAGAATAATAAAAACCACCAAATACCATCGGTCATGAATTTACCGGCAATAAAAGCCCAGGTCTGTTTGTAGGTAAGCATTTTAAACCACGAAACCTTCTCTTTGGGCGCACCGGCTATGGCTTCAACTACCGGCTCATCCTCACTGTGAATATAATCGTATTCGGCTTGCGAAATCTTACCTTTTGCCAGCATCTTTTTGGGCGACGAATAGAAAATCTGCCAAAAGAAAAGCCAAAGGAATCCGATCAGACCGGTTAAAATAAAGGCCATTTGCCATCCGTGCAATTGCCCCAAAAACTCCCGTCCATCACCCCAGGTAAGCAAAGCCCATGGCACAAAAATAGCACAAATCATTGCGCCAATATTTGACCCAGAATTAAATATCCCCGTGGCCAGAGCTCTTTCACGCTTGGGAAACCATTCTGCAACCGCCTTTATAGAAGCAGGAAAGTTTCCGGCTTCACCGGCTCCAAATATACTACGTGCAGCACAGTGCCAAAACAGAGTTTTACCCATCAATGAACTGGCCATACCGGCAAAGGACCAAACAATTAAAGATGCCGCAAGGCCCACCTTTGTCCCTACCTTATCTATAATCCAGCCGGCTACCAATGTAAAACCGGCATAAAAAGCTGTAAAGACAGAGGTTAAATTCGAATATTCAGACGAAGACCATCCAAAACCCTCTGCAGAACAAAAATAGTCCTTCAGAAACCCGATTACATTCCGATCCATGTAATTAATGGTCGTAGAGAACAATAATAACGCAGCAATTATCCAGCGATATTTTCCAATTGACGGAACGTCTTTTGTGTTATTCATAGTTAATTATTATAATGCAAATCAGTTTTTTACTTTTTGAATAATCGCCAGCGCACTCTTGCACAAATCTGTAATTGCACCCCAGTTTTCGGCTTTGATATCGGCTGCGGGGAAGAGATTGGAACCCATACCCACACAGGTTACTCCGGCATCGAACCAGCCTTTGAGGTTGGCCTCTTCGGGCTTCACACCACCGGTCACCATCAGATTAGACCACGGCATAGGCGCTTTGAGGCCTTTCACGAAGGATGCACCCAACACATCGCCGGGGAAAACCTTGCAAACATCGCAACCCATTTCCTGTGCAAATCCGACTTCAGAGACCGACCCACAGCCCGGTGAATAGGGAATCAGACGACGATTGGCCACTTTGGCTACTTCGGGATTGAACAACGGACCAACAATAAAATTGGCACCCAACTGAATGTAAAGTGCGGCTGTTGCCGGATCGACCACAGAGCCAATACCCATAATCATATCGGGACACTCTTTGGCAGCAAATTTAACCAGCTCACCAAACACCTCGTGGGCAAAATCGGCACGATTGGTAAATTCGAAAACACGAACACCACCATCGTAACAGGCTTTCACCACATTTTTGGCCACTGCCACATCTTTGTGGTAAAACACAGGTACCATACCGGTTTCGGCCATGGCAGTTATCACTTGAAATTTATTGAAACGCATGTCTAATTTGATTTATTTAAATGACTAACTCCAAATGATCAACGGGAAACACGACCGGAGGCATCACCACCCATCAGTTTCTCTACTTCATCTACAGTGACCAGGTTGAAGTCTCCATAAATAGTGTGCTTCAGGCACGAAGCAGCTACAGCAAATTCAAGGGCTTTCTGGTCGTCGCCCGGGTACGAAATCAGGCCATAGATAAGTCCACCCATAAAGGAGTCTCCCCCCCCAACACGATCGACAATGTGGGTAATATCGTATCTTTTGGATTCAAACAGTTTTCCATCGGCATAGAGCACGCCACCCCAGGTATTGTGGTTGGCGTTGATAGATCCGCGCAACGTGATAATTACTTTTTTCGCACGGGGGAAACGCGCCATCATCTGCGTACAAACCGACTCAAATTCGGTTGCATTCACTTCGCCACCGGTATGGGCTACGTCGAAGCCTTCGGGTTTGATACCAAACACCATTTCGGCATCCTCTTCGTTACCCAGAATAACATCGCAACCAGCTACGAGAGCGGGCATTACTTCCGAGGCTTTTTTGCCGTATTTCCAAAGATTCTTGCGAAAATTAAGGTCGGTAGAGACAGTCACCCCCATCTCGTTGGCCACTTGTATAGCCTCGAGACAAGCATCAGCTGCACCCTGAGAAAGAGCGGGAGTAATACCGGTCCAGTGAAACCATTCCGCATCCTGAAACACCTCTCTCCAATTGACCATACCCGGTTTGATTTCGGCAATAGAAGAGTTTGCGCGGTCGTACACCACCTTGCTGGCACGTGCCACAGCACCGGTTTCGAGAAAATAGATTCCCAGACGATCGCCACCATAAATGACATTATTTGTTTTCACACTGTATTTGTGCAGGCTCGATAAGCAGGCTGCCGCAATATCATTTTTTGGCAAACGGGTTATAAATTCGGCGTTCAAACCGTAATTGGCCAGGGAGACAGCCACATTAGCCTCTCCCCCACCATAAGTAGCTGTAAACTCTGTTGCCTGCACAAAACGCTGATAACCCGGCGTAGCCAGACGCAACATGATCTCTCCAAAAGTAACGACTTTTTTCATTTGGTAATTGTTTAATATGCTTATAATTGAGGTTGCAAATATAGGATTTTATTTTGAAATTGCGCAATCGGTTGCACTGTTTTTTTAATTTTTTACCTCAAACCTGATCGATACACTATAGAACAAGAAATGGGGGGATGTGTATGCATAAAAATTTACTGATTCCTAAACTGAATTTACAGAATAGTTTTATTTGTCAAAATTAGTACGAATGCAGAGATATAAGGGAGTAACTTTTTTTTGCGAAGGTAGTCTAACCAAATATTTGGATTGTTAATCGAAGGACAAAAATCTAAATCCAAGTCCATACTTTTAGATTCTGTACTCAGGATAGAAGTATAGAACCCACAGCCGACTGCAAAAGATCGAGAGTAAGCAAAAAAGACTCGTAACGGCTCCGCAATATGCAATGCCACCGTCATCTCACCCCAAAAACAAAAAAAAACACCACCTGATACAAACCCATTGTACATCAAAATATTATTTATACATTTGCACTACGAAATATTCATCCATTCTTTTCAGTTCTATTGAAAGGAGAGATGTTCAGATATAACTCACAAAAACTATGGAATTGCAACTCATACAAAGCAAAATACATGAAATAAGAGGATTAAAAGTTATTCTCGACAAAGATCTTGCAATACTGTATGACGTTACAACCGGAAACCTAAACAAAGCAGTCAAGCGTAATGCCGAGCGATTTCCGGACGATTTCATGTTTCAGCTGACAAATGAAGAGTTTGACTTGATATTCCAAAATGGAACATCAAGTTGGGGTGGAACGCGAAAGTTGCCCTATGCCTTTACAGAGCATGGTGTTGCAATGCTCGCCGGTTTGTTAAATAGCACAAAAGCTATTGAAGTGAACATATTGATTGTAAGAGCTTTTGTATCTTTACGTCAATTTGCACTTGGATACGCAGAGCTAAATCAAAAAATTGAGAATTTTATGATTGAAACCAATATGCAATTTAGCGAAATCTATCAGGCTCTCACAGAAATGGCAAGCCAAAACGAAAAAAATAGTAAGCCAATGAATCCAATCGGATATTTGGCTTATGATAAATAGCTTAAAAAACCCCGGCCGTAGCGACAGCCGGTTTACATATTATCAAAAGCGTTAGCTTTTATTCCCACATCTGAAACTTCGACAATTTCAAAACTAGTAGGAATAAGTTAGTAAACGCCTGCGCCAAACGGCGTGGGCTTTAACTTATTATTCTAGTTAGGCAGTCGAAGGCCTCAGATGCGTGATACAGTTAAATGTCCCACGCTTTTTTTGTGCCCGATAGCGGGCTTGCGTAAGATGTGGGGCACATCCAACCATCAATTAACGAATTGTTTAATCTCACATCCGCAATCAACATGAAAAAAACATCACTTCGTCTCTTCGCCACCCTTTTTTTAGTGGGCGTGGCCAATCTTTTTAGCGCATTTGCGCAAAATTCCGCAGTTATCGACCCCGATTATTACAGAACTAAGGCTCACCCATACATGATACCCGATTTGCCAAGTGGAAGTGATTTTTATTTAGCAGTTAAGACAGGAGAACCGGTCTATATTACATTGGCTGAATTTGTAAAAGGTTCTGTTTCTTTTTATGTTAACAACAAAGGATTGACGCTTTCAGGTGATACTGTGAAAATGGAGTCCAATGGAAGTATATTGGTTAATTACAGAAAATATTCAAATGATATTTTTTTAAATGGCTTTTCACTAAAGGTCAACTACCAAGCCGACATCATCGACCGCACCATAGGCTCCGCCACCTACGGCAAGCGTCCCGATTTTATCTGGGTAAATGCCGGTGGTAGTGCTACGGTGAGTGCGGGACCGTGGATGGCGAATTATAAATGGACAGACTTGAATTCAAACGTTTCTATATCACAAGGTAAAACTGATAGCGTAAAAATATTAAGTCAAGGTTTTTATCAAGGTTGGACAATTGACGGTTCAGGGTTAACCAGCGGAAATACGAAAGACACCATTTCCATCCTAGAAAAACCCACCTTCAACCCCACCGCCAAAACACTAAGTTTCCCGACAACCGTAAACGGCATAAGTTACAAGCTCATGAAATACAGCAGCGGCAGTCCCGATAGTGTATGGACAGAGGCAAGCAGCTTTGTGGGCAACGGCGCGGCCAAATCGCTCAACCTCACCACCGGTGTGTACAAGCTTTGGGTTTCGAGAGCCACGGCCACAGCAAGCTATCCGTATGGTACGTTCAGCACCAACATCGCCACGCAGCTATCTGCCGTATCGGCAAGCGATATTCCCTACACCCACGTGGGCGGCAGGTTGCTCTTTGCCAATCCTGTGCAGTTGCAGCTCTACAACATGCAGGGCATCAGGTTGCTACAGCAGTCGGGCACTGCCTTTGCGCTGCCCGCAGGTGGCGTCTTCCTCTTCGTCGCTACCGACAACCGCGGCCGCAAGGTGTGTGGCCGAGTGTGTCAGTAATACAAAAAAAAGGTCGTCCGACAATGTGTCGAACGACCTTTTTGTATGTATGCCGGGGATGGATTAGAATCCACGGATGGCTTTGATGCCGGGAAGAACTTTGCCTTCCATGTACTCGAGCATGGCACCACCACCGGTAGAAACGTAGCTAACTTTGTCGGCAAGCTGGTTTTTGTTGATGGCTGCTACTGAGTCGCCACCACCGATGAGTGAGAATGCGCCATTAGAGGTAGCTGTGGCTACTGCGTGAGCAATAGCGGTAGTTCCTTTGGCGAATTTTTCCATTTCGAAAACACCCATAGGGCCATTCCAAAGAACGGTTTTTGAGTTGGCGATTACGTCGCTGAAAGTAGCGATGGTTTCGTCAGCGATATCAAGGCCCATCCATCCTTCGGGTGTCTGATTGGTTTTAGATGAATTTGTATTTGCATCGGCTGCGAATTTATCTGCATTGATAGCATCGGTAGGGATGTACACATTAACGCCTTTTGCTTTTGCTTTTTCGAGAATTTCGAGTGCGAGATCCAATTTGTCGGCTTCGCAAAGTGAGTTGCCTATTTCGCCGCCCTGAGCTTTGATGAAGGTATATGTCATACCACCACCGATGATGAGGTTTTGAACGCGGTCGAGAAGGTTTTCGATGATCATGATTTTGTCTGATACCTTAGCACCACCCATGATAGCGGTGAATGGGGCCTGAGCCTCTTTCAACACTTTGTCCATAGCGATAAGCTCGCTGTTGATGAGGTATCCGAACATTTTGTTTTCGGCAGTGAAGTAGTCTGCGATAACAGCGGTAGAACCGTGTGCGCGGTGAGCAGTACCGAATGCGTCGTTTACATAAACATCGGCATAAGATGCGAGAGTTTTGGCAAACTCTTTTTGTTTTTCTTTCAATGCTTTTTTGGCAGCAGCTTTGTCGTCGTCAGAAGCGAATTCGCCACGTGGTTTTCCCTCTTCTTCTTCGTAGAAACGGAGGTTTTCGAGCAACAATACTTCGCCCGGTTTGAGGGCAGCTGCCTGATCGCCTGCTTTTGCGCAGTCTTCGGCAAACTGGATGGTGAGTCCTAAGTGAGCTTCAACGGCAGAAACGATTTGTTTGAGTGTAAACTTGGGATCGGGATTTTGTTTGGGGCGACCCATGTGAGACATAAGGATAACCGAACCGCCATCGGCCAAAATCTTTTTGATGGTAGGCAATGCACCGCGAATACGGGTATCATCACTTACAGCGCCGGTCTCTTTGTTGATGGGCACATTGAAATCTACACGAACGATTGCCTTTTTGCCGGCAAAGTTGAATTGATCGATTGTTTGCATAATAGTATGTTTTAATAAAATATGAATTTTCTGATTTTTCGACGGCAAAGGTAGTAAATTTCCTGCATTTAATACGAAGGACCTGAGGCCATTTTTTTGCCTGAAAGGCGATAAATCGGGCAAAAATAAAGGTTTGTATCTGAATTTGATTTACTTTTGCAGCCCGAAAGGCTGTGACGCAAAAAAGATTAAGAAAGAACAATCGACAGAGTAACAGACCAACACAACTATAACGAGAGATTATGAAGTCAAAAAACGAAATCGTACTTATCAACATTTCCGGCGAAGACAAGCCGGGTGTAACATCCTCACTAACTGCCATTTTGGCCCATTACGGGGCGTTTATTCTGGATATCGGGCAGGCCGACATTCACAATACACTTTCGCTGGGTATATTGTACAAAACAGACAGCAGCAAGTCCGGCGAAATACTGAAAGAATTGTTGATGAAGTCGTATGAACTGGGCGTGGGCATTAAGTTTACCCCCATTTCGGAAGAACGCTACGAGACGTGGGTGAACCTGCAAGGCAAGAATCGCTATATAGTAACGCTTTTGGGGCGCAAACTGACAGCCGAGCAGATAGCCGAAGTGACAAGCCTGATTGCCGAACAGGGAATGAACATCGATATGATACAACGACTGACCGGCCGTATTCCTCTCGAAGAAAATGCCCGTTCGTCGAAATCGTGCGTAGAGATGTCTGTGCGGGGAACACCGACCGACCGTCAGGAACTTCAAAAACGGTTTATGGAAATGTGTAGCCGGCTGGAATTTGATATTTCGTTTCAGCAGGACGATATGTACCGCCGCAACCGCCGGTTGATTTGCTTCGATATGGACTCTACACTGATAGAGACCGAGGTAATAGATGAGCTGGCCGACCGCAACGGTGTGGGCGAAGAGGTGCGCGCGATTACAGAATCGGCCATGCGGGGTGAGATTGACTTCATAGACAGCTTTACGCAACGGGTGAAACTACTGAAAGGACTGGACGAATCGGTGATGCGCGAAATAGCAGAGAGCTTGCCCATAACAGAGGGGCTGGACAGACTGATGCGCGTGCTGAAACGGACGGGTATTAAGATTGCAATATTGTCGGGGGGATTCAACTATTTCGGGAATTACCTGAAACAGAAATACAACCTCGACTATGTATATGCCAATGAGCTGGAAATAGTGGATGGCAAACTGACCGGAAACTATCTGGGCGAAATAGTGGACGGCAAGCGCAAAGCAGAATTGCTGCGCCTGATTGCACAGGTAGAAAAGGTGGATATTGCACAAACCATTGCCGTGGGCGACGGGGCGAATGACCTTCCAATGCTGGGTATTGCCGGTCTGGGAATTGCCTTTCATGCCAAACCCAAAGTGAAAGAAAATGCGAAACAGTCGCTCTCGACTATTGGCATCGACGGAATTTTGTATTTCCTTGGATTTAAAGATTCATATCTGGACGCATAATTCATTTTTCGAAATAATAACGGGGCGCGCTTTGTCTGAAAGGACGGGGCGCGCTTTCTTATTGAGACGGGGCACGTCCCGTCTCTACCGGGGTGGGGAATATTAACAATTTTGTTGGGTATGAATTCTTAAATTTACACTAACTTTGTGGCTGTTTCGACCAAAAAAAATAACAACTTACTAAATTGATAGATCAGGGAACGATAGACCGGATAATGGATGCCGCACAGATAGTGGATGTGGTATCTGACTTTGTGAGTTTGCGCAAACGAGGCGTAAACTACACCGGGCTTTGCCCTTTTCACGATGAGAAAACCCCCTCATTCAGTGTATCGCCATCGAAGGGTATTTGCAAATGTTTCAGTTGTGGCAAAGGCGGAAATTCTGTGCACTTCATCATGGAACACGAGCAGCTCACCTTCTACGAGGCGCTCAAATATCTGGCTAAGAAATACAACATCGAATTCGTAGAAAAAGAGCTGAGCAATGAGCAAAAACAGGCTCAGAGCGACCGCGAAAGTATGTTTATACTCAACGGATATGCTCAGCAGTTTTTTTCGAATACACTATACAATCACCCCGAGGGAATAGCTGTGGGTCTGGCCTATTTCAGGGAACGCGGATTTCGCGACGATGTGATCAAAAAGTTTCAGCTGGGCTATTCGCCCGAGTTGCGGGATGCATTGGCGCAGGATGCACAAAGAAACAGCTACAAGCGCGAATTTCTGGTAAAAACAGGGCTTTGCATCGAAAGTGATTCTCAACGGCTCACCGACCGGTTTCGCGGGCGGGTGATGTTTCCGGTGCACACCCTTTCGGGCAAGGTAGTGGCATTCGGTGGTCGGATTCTGAAAAAAGACGAAAAGACAGCCAAATACTTCAACTCGCCGGAATCGGCTATTTACCACAAAAGCAACGAGCTGTATGGCATCTATTTTGCCAAACAGGCTGTGGTGAAACACGACCGGTGCTTTCTGGTAGAAGGCTATACCGATGTGTTGGCCATGCATCAGGCCGGCATAGAAAATGTGGTGGCATCGTCGGGAACGGCACTCACGCCCGGCCAAATACGGATGATTCACCGCTTCACACCCAATATTACGGTGATATACGATGGTGATGCTGCAGGAATAAAAGCCTCAATACGTGGTATCGACCTATTATTGAAAGAGGGAATGAACATAAAAGTGGTGCTTCTTCCCAATGGCGAAGACCCCGACTCATTCTCGAAAAGCCGCAGCGCATCCGAATTTATAGACTATATACAGAGTAACGAAGTCGATTTTATTCGTTTCAAAACAGGACTGCTACTAAAAGAGGCCGGACGCGACCCGATTAAGCGGGCCGAGTTGATTTCGGACATAGTGAAGAGTATTGCTCTGATTCCGCACGAAATCATCAAATCGGTCTATACCAAAGAGTGCAGTCAACTGCTGGAAGTGGACGAGAAATTGTTGATTAATCAGATCAACAAAATTAATCTGACAGAGCTGGAACGGGAATTTGCTAAAACTCAGCCCACGGGCGCAACGCAAGAACCAACAAGTCAGACTCAGGCGACACCCGATTATTCGGATGCCCCCCCACCCGACTTCTTCAACGACGAAGTGGATAATGTCACATTGCCACCCACACCGGCCAAAGCGGTTCGCAATACAGATCTCGATTATTTCGAGCAAGAGATTGCTCTGCTGATACTTAAGTATGGTAATCACAAGATATATTCGTACGACAACAACGAACCGCCCGAACTAACTGAGAGTTTTGTGTGCGACTACATTCAGAATGAACTGACGATGGATGGCATTGAGCTATCTCACCCGGTCTATGCCACATTTCTGAGCGAATGCGTGCAACGGGTACATACACCGGACTTCAAGAGCGAAAAATATTTCACGCAACACCCCAATCAGGAAGTGAGCCGATTTGCCGTAGAGATGAGTGTAGAGCGATATCAACTGAGTAAGATTCACTCGAAATTCCAAAATCTTGAAACTGAGACAGAACGCCTGCCCGATTTGGTGACCCGCGCCATTATCAGCCTGAAAGATGCTCTGTTGAAACAGGAAATTGCACAACTGAATAACTCATTGAGGCATGCCACATCGACAGAAGATATCTCTGCAACGCAACAACGGCTGTTGTTTCTGAATTCGGTTCGCACCAAACTGGCTAAGGTGTTGGGCGATAGAATTATCATTATGCGATAGAACATTTTTTCGCATTCCCCAAAAACAAAAAGCGCAAATCCGGCGGTTATTGAGCAGAAGCTCTACCGCACGAATTTGCGCTTTGTTGTATCTAATTTACAATAATAATCTACATATTGGCAAACAACGTGATGTATAAACCGGTGATAATTGCCGTGGTAATAACGCCCGAAATATTGGCGCCAATCGCATCGCCCAAAATCATCGATTCCGGATTGTCTTTACTCACAATCTTCTGAGCCACCTTGGCCGTTGTAGGCACACAACTCACCCCGGCAATACCGATAACCGGATTGAAGTTTCCTTTTTTGATAAAGTACATGATGTAACCCCCCATGATACCGCCTATACCCGAAAGCAAAAGTGCAGTGATACCCAATACAAGCAGCTTTAAAATCCGGGGATCAATCAACAATTTCGCGTCACACAATACCCCGAGTAAAAGCCCCAACATAAAAGTGGAACCATACAAAAGCGGACCGTTTACAAAATCGTACACATATTTCATACCCGACTCACGCACCGCAACGCCCAAAAAGAGCGAGAAGAAAAGCGGCGCAGCCACCGGAAAGAGAAAGCATAGTACCGCGCAAAGGATAACCGCGAAAGCCAGTTTCACCTTAGCATCGTAATTCTTTGGAGCCTCTTTTTTCACCATTTTAATGGCCCGCAATTTTTTAGGCACAAGCAATTTTACCAGATAAGGATAGCCACCATAGGTTAAACCCAAATAAAGGTAAGCAACCACCGTAATAGGCACAAACAAATCCTTGGCCAAAGCCAGAGACGTGAAAAGCACCATAGGTCCATCTGCACCACCCACCATTGCAATAGATGCACTCTCTTTAATTGTCAGACCAAATGCGTGCGCGATAGGCACAGTAAGAAAAGTACCCAGCTCGGCACAAAGCGCCAGAAACATACTGGTAAAAGGTTTTTGAAGCAAAAAACCCACATCGAGCAACACGCCAATACCCATAAATACGAAACAGGCAATCAGACCATTACTAAATGTAAGCGTATAGACAGGCTGCAAAAAGTCTATCTGCATCACATTCATCAAATCATCGGTATCCGAAAGCATCGGATCTAGAAAAAGATTTCCCAAACCGCCACCGGGCATCATCAGCGTACCGCAATTGATAGCCACCATCCCGATACCCATCGGAATCATAACCATAGGCTCGAGTACGCCTTTCCAACCCAGATAAACCAATAAAAAACCAAGTAAAATGAGCGCGACACGCGTCAGGCCCAACACCCAGCCACCGGCTGCCATTGTGCCAAATCCTTGAAAAAGGGTAAAAAAGTCAATATGTTCCATTGTTAATGCTTATTTTTTTTAGTTTCTTTCAAAATTTCTTTGGCTTTCATTGCGGGTGTCTCATTTTCGCCAAGGTCTAACTTATGCTTGATTCCCTTCCTCAACCGGGCTGTGCGCGGATAGTAATAATCCATCAAATCGAAATCGGAAGAACCCTGACCTTCTGAATAGTAGTGGTTGACAATCTCGACTTTGTCCATCGACTCGATTTTCGCAATCAAATCCTTCATCGTACGTTCCCGTTGTCTTTTGAGTCGGGCCAAACGCTGCATCTGAACCTTCTTGGTGGAGTAGAGCTCCAGTGAATCGGCACTTCGGGCAATCAGCTTTATCACGCCGGCAACGACGAAGCCAATAATAAATGTAAGTGCCATCATTTCAAGTGTGATGATGAGTAATTCCATATAATATCTGTTTATTTAATGATTGAATATTCTGTTTATCTATCCCCTAACGAAATAATATTTAACAAATCACGATAGTGATGTAAATATTTAGGAGAGACCCGTTCAATTTGGGTGCAATATTACCAATTTTTTTTGGCAGTTTCCGACTAAACAGAACACTTTTTTTCGAATAATTTTAATTTATTTGAAGCACCTTAAAATTATTGCGCACTCTGAATAAATGTGCGCAATAAATTCGCTATCTGTGTAATAACAGACCTGGCGGCTGTTTGTGATGCCATTTACAACAGAGCAAAGGAGCGTTTTTGCAAACGTCTATTTTTTCATTCTAATGTAAATAAAAGTAAAAATCAGGAGTAACAATCAAAACAGAGAGAGCTGCTTATCGAGAAGCTGAAATGTGATTCGGTGGTACGGGGTGACGCCGTATTTTTGTATCGCCCGGCGATGTTCTGCTGTGGGATATCCTTTGTTTTTTTGCCAATTGTAGTCGGGATACTCATTGTGAAGCTTCAACATATAGTCGTCGCGGTAAGTTTTGGCCAACACCGAGGCTGCGGCAATCGAAAGCATTTTGCTATCGCCTTTGATGATGCAGGTGTGCGAATATTGAGGATGACGATTGAACCGATTGCCATCAATCAACAGATGATCGGGCTTCACCTGCAACTGGTCGATGGCGCGATGCATGGCCAAAAAGGAGGCATTCAGGATATTGATTTCGTCAATTTCGGCCGGCGACACAATACCGACAGCCCACGACTCAGCTTCTATTTCGATTATTTCCCGCAACCTGTACCTTTGCTTTTCGCTCAGTTTCTTCGAGTCGTTCAGCTCTTCGCACCGGAATCCCGAAGGCAAAATAACGGCGGCAGCAAATACCGCACCGGACAGACATCCGCGACCGGCTTCGTCACATCCGGCCTCAATCCGGTTGACTTCTAAATAAGGTTGTAGCATCTTTTTCGGGGTAGTTTGATTATTATTTGCCTGAAATAAAGGACAAAATTACTTTTTTTCAAATTAAACACACAATAAAAATACGATATTGAATAAAAATTCATATTTTTGCACCCGAATTGAATATTTATGCAATAATGAAACAAAAAACATCACGTTTACAAACCATCCGGATGTTGATATCGCGCTTTCAGATTAGCAGTCAGGAAGAGTTGATATCGAAACTTGAAGACGAGCGATACAAGGTAACCCAAGCCACACTCTCGCGCGATCTGAAAGAGCTGCGGGTGGTAAAAGTCCCCAATGCACAGGGACAGTATGTTTTTATGTTCGAATCATCATTGGGAGCCGCCATTAGCCAAAAGGCAGAAGCAGAGAGCAAAGCCACACTTACGGTGCGCAACAGTGTTGAGTTTTCGGGCCAATTGGCAGTATTGAAAACCAAACCGGGACATGCCGGCGCAATAGCGTCCGAGATAGACTCACAGGCGTCGGATGTGATATTGGGCACCATTGCCGGCGACGACACCGTGCTACTGATACCACGAGAAGGTGTTGAGCGAAAAGCAATCGTAGAAGCATTGGCGAATTTTATTCAAATTGATAACAAGTAAAAACAAAACGCATTCATACAATTGATGACAGAAAAAATTAAAGTATTGGTGGCCAGCGAGGCACATATACCGTATGTACAAACCATTTTGGACACCATAGAGAGAGCCGCCAAGGTGCGCGGCACAGGTATTGCCCGTCGCTCTACCGAATATGTAGAACAAAAAATGAGAGAAGGCAAAGCCATTATCGCTCTGGCGGGCGATCTATTTGCCGGATTCTGCTACATCGAGACATGGGGCAACAAGCAATTTGTAGCCAACTCAGGTTTAATAGTGGCAGATGCTTTTCGCGGAAAAGGATTGGCCAAAGCAATTAAAAAGCGCGCTTTCGACCTGAGCCGCGAACGCTACCCGAACGCGAAAATATTTGGATTGACCACAGGCCTCGCCGTGATGAAAATCAACACCGAGCTGGGGTACAAACCTGTCCCTTACTCAGAACTGACTGACGATGACGCATTCTGGAAAGGTTGCGAAACGTGTGTCAACTTCGATATTCTGCAACGGGCCAACCGACGTTTCTGCATGTGCACCGGCCTGATATTCGACCCGAATGATCAGGGCAAAAAGGATATCCTCGACGGAGTAGCCGATGATATTGTGATAGAATAAGTAAAGTAACCCGTAACTTGTAACTCGTAACTAATTAAATAATGAAAGAAAAAGTAGTTTTAGCATTCAGCGGAGGTCTCGACACCTCATTTTGCGCCATGTATCTGGCTCAGGAAAAAGGATACGAAGTTTACACAGCGATTGCCAACACGGGCGGATTCAGCGAAGAAGAGCTGAAACGCATAGAAGAACGCGCATACAAACTCGGCTCTGTAAAACACGTGACACTCGATGTGACTCAGGAATATTACGAAAAAAGCATCAAATACATGGTTTTTGGCAATGTATTGCGCAACGGCACCTACCCTATCTCGGTAAGTTCTGAGCGGATTTTTCAGGCCATCGCCATCATCAACTACGCCAAAGAGATTGGGGCAGACTGCGTAGCTCACGGCTCAACGGGTGCGGGAAATGATCAAATACGTTTCGACCTCACATTCGAAGTATTGGCCCCAAATATCAAAATCATCACCCCGACACGCGACATGATTCTCACTCGCGAATACGAAATCAACTACCTGAAATCGCACGGTTATGAAGCAGATTTCACCAAAATGGAGTATTCGATCAATAAAGGATTGTGGGGCACAAGTATTGGAGGGAAAGAGACGCTGAAATCGGAACAAACACTACCCGAATCGGCCTATCCATCTCAGATGATTGCTACCGAAAACGAAACACTGACACTCGACTTCGAAAAAGGTGAGATTGCCGCCGTTAACGGTGTAGAATATGCCGATAAAGTAGCCGCTATTCAGAAAATTGAAGAGATTGCTTCGAAGTTCGCTATCGGTCGCGATATGCACATCGGCGATACCATTATCGGCATCAAAGGCCGCGTGGCATTCGAAGCAGCTGCACCCATGATTATCATCAGCGCGCATAAAATGCTCGAAAAACACACCCTCACCAAATGGCAGCAGTACTGGAAAGAACAACTGGGCAACTGGTACGGCATGTTCCTGCACGAGGCGCAGTATCTGGAGCCTGTGATGCGCGAAATAGAATCGTACCTGCAAACATCACAGCGTAACGTGACCGGAAAAGTGATTATCAACCTGACACCATACCGTTATGTATTGGTGGGTGTGGATAGTCCGTTCGATATGATGAAAACCGATTTTGGCGAATATGGCGAAGTCAACAAAGCCTGGTCGGCAGACGATGCCCGCGGATTCACAAAAATATTGGGCAATCAGATGAAAATTTACCACAACGTTCAGAAGAGAAACGGACTCGAAGAGATATGACCCGGCTCGAAACCGAAAAGCTTACTTTCAGCAAAATGCTGAGAATCTATTGCAACAAGGAGCACAAAACCCCGGTGGGATTGTGCTCCGGCTGCAAAGAGATGGAAGAGTATGCTCATTTTCGGCTCGATAAATGTCCGTTTGGCAAAAAGAAACCGAACTGCAAGCATTGCCAAATACATTGCTACAAACCCGATTTACGGGAAAGAGCAAAACAGATTATGCGCATAGCTGGTCCTCACATGATTTACCGGCATCCTGTTTTGGCATTCAGGCATATTCTTAAATCGGTGAAGAGGTAATTCTACAAATTCTAAGTTGCTATTATGAGTGAGACATCAAATAATATTGTTATTTATCAGGCTGCAGATGGGGAGGTGTCATTGGACCTTCACTTGGAGAATGATTCTATTTGGCTTAATCAAAAGCAGATAGCAACGATATTTGGAATTCAAAGACCAGCTGTAACCAAACATCTCATAAATATTTTTCAAACAAATGAGCTTGATGAGAAATCAGTTTGTTCCATTTTGGAACTAACTGCATCCGATGATAAAAAATATAGTACAAAGTTCTACAATCTCGATGCGATTCTGTCTGTTGGATACCGCGTTAATTCAAAGAAGGCGACACAATTCCGCATCTGGGCAAACCAAGTACTGAAAGAATATTTGATTAAAGGATATGCTATAAAGCAACAAATACAGTCTGAACAGCTGATTGACCTGAAACAAACTGTCAGATTGTTATCGAATGTAATAGAGCATAAAGATCTTTCAGCAAACGAAGCCACCGGCTTACTAAAAGTAATCACCGATTATGCCTATGGGTTGGATATACTCGATAAATATGATTATCAACAACTTCAAATCGAAAACACGTCTTCAAAAGAATATTTTCGCATTGGTTATGAAGAGGCAATTAAAACCATAGATTTCTTGCGAATAAAATACGGAGGAAGCTCGTTGTTCGGAAACGAAAAAGATCAATCATTCAAAAGCTCTATCAGCACGATATATCAAACATTTGACGGTGAGGAATTGTATAAGAGTATAGAGGAAAAAGCAGCAAATCTGCTTTATCTTGTTGTAAAAAATCACTCTTTCAGTGATGGAAACAAGCGAATAGCAGCTTTTATTTTCCTTTGGTTTCTGGAGAAAAACCAACTGCTCTATTATTCGGATGGGACAAAGCGAATTGCAGACAACGCATTGGTGGCCCTTACTCTGATGATTGCAGAAAGTAAAACAGAGGAAAAAGAGACAATGACCAAAGTGGTAGTAAATCTTATTAACAAGAAAAATTAATTCATCAAACAATGATAAAAACCGGAATAATAGGCGGAGCAGGTTACACCGCCGGCGAACTACTGAGATTGCTGATTAACCACCCCGCGGTGGAAATCACATTTATCAACAGCAGCAGCAATGCTGGCAACAAAATAAGCGATATACATGCCGGGCTCTACGGCGAAACCGACCTCACCTTCACCGATGCAATGCCTTTTGACAGCATCGACCTGCTCTATCTTTGCATGGGACACGGCGATAGCAAAAAGTTTATGGAGACGCACGGTGCTACCTTGCCCGCATCGCTCAAAATCATCGACCTGGCTAACGACTTCCGCCTGAAAGCTGATGGGAACGATTTTCTCTACGGTTTGCCCGAACTCGATCGAGAAAAGATTAAAACAGCAAAATACGTGGCCAATCCGGGTTGCTTTGCCACCTGCATCCAACTGGCTTTGTTACCATTGGCACAAAACGGATTGCTGAATGGAGAAGTGCACGTCAACGCCATCACCGGCTCTACCGGCGCAGGGCAGAAACCAACTGAATCGACACACTTCAGCTGGCGCAACAACAATATCTCGATCTACAAACCCTTCAAACACCAACATTTACCGGAGATTAAGCAATCTTTGGCACAACTGCAAAACGGGTACAATGGTGTCATTAACTTTATTCCTGTTCGCGGAGATTTTGCACGGGGCATTTTCGCCACAGTTTATCTCGATTGCGAATTGGATGCAGAGACCGTAAAGGCAAAGTTCGAAGAGTTCTATGCAGAACATCCATTTACTTTTGTAGCCAACAAAACCATCGACCTCAAGCAGGTGGTGAACACCAACAAAGGCATCGTGCAGGTAGAGAAATATGGCAACAAACTGCTTGTGACGTCCGTAATCGACAATCTGCTGAAAGGCGCTTCCGGTCAGGCTGTTCACAACATGAACCTGATGTTTGGACTGGACGAAAAGACGGGGCTTTGTTTGAAACCATCGGCGTTTTAAATAGGTAATAAGTTATAGGTAATAAGTTTTAAGTAAAAGAATGCAAGACTACAAGAAATTATCGGTTTGGGAAAAATCACATCAATTAGTATTGACTGTTTACAAACTGACAAAAAATTTCCCAAAAGAAGAGATGTTCGGCATTACATCCCAATTAAGACGGGCTGCAACGTCAATCCCTTCAAACATTGCGGAAGGATGTGGCAAAAACACCTCTGCTGATTTGGGCAACTTCTTGAATATTGCATTAGGTTCGGCAAATGAATCCTCTTACCTGATTCTATTATCAAAAGACTTAGGCTACATTCCGGAAGAAAGCTATACATCTCTTGAAAAAGAAATTGAAAGCATAAAAGCGATGTTAATAGTTCTAATATCAAAAGTCCGAAACAAATAACACAACATTTAGCATTTGAGAAAAAGCTCAGCAACCCTGAACTTAAAACTTATAACTTAAAACTTACAACCTAAAAAGATGGATTTATTCGACGTATACCCCTTATTCAACATCACCATAGATAAAGGTGTGGGGTGCAAAGTATATGACACTGAGGGAACAGAGTACCTCGATCTTTACGGTGGTCACGCTGTAATATCAGTGGGCCATACCCATCCGAAGTATGTGCAGGCCATAGCCGGTCAGGCCGCCAAACTGGGATTTTATTCCAATTCGGTGCAAAACCCGCTACAGGTAGAGCTGGCTAAAAAGCTGGGCAAACTATCGGGACTGGAAGATTACTCGCTTTTCCTCATCAACTCGGGCGCCGAGGCCAATGAGAATGCATTGAAACTGGCCTCTTTTCATACCGGTCGCACGAAAGTGATTTCGTACAAAAACAGCTTCCACGGCCGTACCGCCGCAGCTGTCAGAGTGACGGATAATCCGAAAATCGTCGCGCCGATAAACGACAATATGAATGTCGTGTTTCTGCCCTGGAACGATCTGGCAGCCACCAAAGCTGAACTCGAAAAAGGTGACGTTTGCGCAGTTATCATAGAAGGCATTCAGGGAATTGGCGGCATTAAAGTGCCGGATGCCACATTCCTGCAAGAAATCCGCAAAGCCTGTACCGAAACCGGCACGGTGCTGGTGCTCGATGAAATACAGTCGGGATATGGCCGTAGCGGTAAATTCTTCGCCTTCGAATATGCCGGAATCAAGCCCGATATCATCTCTGTGGCCAAAGGCATGGGCAATGGTTTCCCGATTGGCGGAATACTGATCAGCCCGATGTTTAAAGCTGTACACGGCATGCTGGGTACTACATTTGGAGGAAATCACCTGGGTTGCGCAGCTGCGATTGCGGTACTCGACATTATGGAAGAGGAAAAGCTGATTGAAAATGCGGCTTCTGTGGGCGAGTTTCTGATGACAGAACTAAAAAAATTCCCGCAAATCAAAGAGGTGCGCGGCCTTGGACTGATGATTGGTCTCGAATTTGAACAACCGATAAAAGAGATTCGCAACAAGCTGCTGTTTGAGCAAAAGGTCTTTACCGGTGTGACAGGAACAAACGTTATCCGGTTGTTGCCCCCGCTGACACTGACAATAGACGATGCAAAATTGTTTCTCGAGCGCTTTGCTGCTTGCCTGTAAATCAGCCGAAAGAAATAACCAATCGACAAAGTACTAATATCACAATTGCGACGTTCTAAAACCAAAACAGAATTTATGTCAACCATTTACGATAAAAGAGAAAAAACAGCTCTGCTGATTATTGCCGTGTCGGTGATGCTGGTGGCTGTTTTTTTGTATTTCTCGCACAAGCTGGTCAGGGAACTTTCTGCGGAGGAACGGGCAAAGATTGAGATATGGGCCGAAGCGATGCGAATACTTTCGACAGAAACGGGTGAAGGTGAAATTCCGCTTATTCTGAAAATATTACAGAGCAACCACACCATTCCTGTACTTTTGGTTGATGAGCAGGACAGCATTCTGACCTACAAAAACGTAGAGATTTCTCGAACTGACTCAGCCGGTTTTCTCAGGAAATGGCTGGTTAAACTCAAACAGAAAGACAATAAGATAGTAATACCTTTGAGCGAAAATTCGAATCAATACCTCTATTACGACGACTCAACTTTGCTCAAAAAACTCTCTTATTACCCATACATTCAATTGTCTGTCATGGCCGTTTTTCTTCTGATTGTCTATTTTGCAGTGAGCAGCACAAAAAAAGCCGAACAAAATCAGTTGTGGGTTGGGCTATCCAAAGAGACAGCGCACCAATTGGGCACACCTATATCATCGCTCATGGCCTGGATAGAATTGTTGAAAATGAAAAACGTCGATTCTACCCTATTGCAGGACATGGGCAAAGATGTCAACCGACTGCGCATCATCGCCGAACGATTCTCGAAAATCGGATCCAAACCCGAAATTGTACCTGTGGACATAGTGCCGGCACTATCAAGCGCAATCAACTATATGTCCAAAAGAACGTCGGCCCGTGTAGTGATAAAAACCGACCTACCCGACGAAGCCGTGGTGGTAGCACTTTGCGTCCCGCTGTTCGAATGGGTAATCGAGAATCTGTGCAAAAATGCCATCGATGCCATGAATGGCGAAGGAAGCATCAATCTATCGCTCACTACCGATGCGCAGGGAATAGCTCATATTGAAATAGCCGATACGGGCAAAGGAATACCGAAGTCGAAATTCAAAACTATTTTCCGACCCGGTTATACCACCAAATCGCGCGGTTGGGGACTTGGACTGACGCTTGTTAAGCGCATTGTAGAAGAATACCACGAAGGAAAGATTTACGTAAAATCATCCGAAATAAACAAGGGGACTATCTTTAAAATAGAATTGAAAACAATTATCTGAGGCAAAAGAGCAAAAAAAAGCAGGCAAGTGTGGTGTGAATCAGTTTTTTTTGTAATTTTGCGCAGTTTTACCAGTATAAGCTTTGGGAAGATTTAATACATACAGCGTATCCCTTATCGGGAATGTCGCTGATATTCGGGAATTTGAATATCAGCTAGACAATGATTTCTTCAAGAAGATTGACGGAAATGAAGTCCAAAAGGGCAAAATTACCGTGAAGCTGACCGTGAAGAGATCACTTTCGACGTTTGAATTTCTGTTTACAATCGACGGAGTTGTGCAGGTACCCTGCGATCGCTGCCTCGATGATATGGACGTAGAGATTTCGACAAACGAAAAACTCTTCGTGAAACTCGGCAAAGAGTATGCAGAAGAGAGTGACAATGTGATTGTTGTACCCGAAACGGAAGGTGAAATCAATATTGCCTGGTTTTTGTATGAATTTGTGGCACTGTGTGTGCCTATGAAGCATGTACACGGCCCCGGCAAATGCAACAAAGCAATGACCACAAAACTAAGGAAACACTCTGCCAAATCAGAAGACGACGATGATAATATCGGATTCGATGAGGCTGACGAAAGTGTAGAAGATGTAGTAGAAACAGACCCACGTTGGGACGAATTAAAGAAAATAGTAGATAATAATTAATAAAGCAATAAAAAAAAATGGCACATCCTAAGAGAAAACAATCGAAGACCAGAACTGCAAAACGCAGAACTCATGACAAAGCAATTGCGCCTACAATGTCTGTTTGCCCAAATTGCGGCGCATGGCATATCTACCACACAGTTTGTGGCGAATGCGGTTACTACAGAGGTAAATTAGCTATCGAAAAAGAAGCTGCAGTATAATTTAAACCTCTTGTGTTCAAATAACTGAACATGACATTTTGAAAAATATAGCCCTAAAGTGAGACTATTTTAGGGCATTTTTTTTGATGTATGTATCGTTAATTTTATTTTTATGAAAGAATTGAATGCTTTAATAACTGGTGTTGCGTCTTACCTTCCGGATTATATACTAAACAACGAAGAGCTCGCCACAATAGTAGATACAACCGACGAATGGATAATGACCCGCATCGGTATCAAAGAACGAAGAATTCTGAAAGGTGAAGGGCTCGGCTCATCCTATATGGGCGAACGGGCTGTTGAGTCTCTGCTAAAGAAAACCAACACCAAACCTGAAGAGGTAGATTTAATTATCTGCGCAACCTCAACACCCGATCACGTTTTCCCATCCACAGCAGCAATTATTGCAGAATACAACGGCATCAAGAATGCATTCTGTTTTGACCTGTCTGCCGCTTGTTCCGGTTTTTTATTTGCACTCGAAACCGGCACATCATTTCTCAAAACAGGGAAATACAAAAAGGTTATTGTATTGGCTGCCGAAAAAATGTCGGCTATCACCAACTACACCGACCGGACGACATGCCCTCTTTTCGGTGATGCATCCGGAGCTGTCATGCTTGAGCCAACAGAAGAAAAATTTGGTGTACTGGATGCTATATTGCATACAGACGGTGTAGGAATAAGCAATCTGAAGATGAAGGCGGGTGGTTCGGCCATGCCAGCCAGCCACGAAACGGTAGATCAACACCTGCACACAGTCTATCAGGAAGGTCAGGTTGTTTTCAAGTCGGCTGTTTCGAACATGTCAGACGTTTCGGCGGAGATTATGGAGAAAAACGGCATGACGCACGACGACATTGCCTGGTTTGTACCTCATCAAGCGAATATGCGCATTATCGATGCTGCTGCTAAGCGCATGGGACTGAGCAAAGACAAGGTGATGATCAACATTCACAAATACGGAAATACGAGTGCCGCCACTATACCTGTTTGCCTGGCAGAGTGGGAATCTCAGTTAAAAAAAGGAGATAACATCATCTTATCTGCATTTGGGGCAGGCTTCACCTGGGGTGCAGTCTATTTGAAATGGGGATACGACGGAAAATAAGAAATATATCGACCTCAAAAACGCATCCCTTCCCGGATGCGTTTTTTTGTTTGTACTAAATAAAAATGATTATGCATAAAGCAGGTTTTGTAAATATTGTCGGAAATCCGAATGTCGGAAAATCGACCTTAATGAACGCATTGGTCGGAGAGCGTATTTCAATTATCACCTCGAAAGCGCAAACCACCCGCCACCGTATTCTGGGTATCGTCAACACAGAAGATATGCAGATAGTCTATTCAGACACCCCGGGTGTACTCGATCCACAGTACAAGCTACAGGAATCGATGCTGAGCTTCTCACGCTCGGCGCTTATCGACGCCGATGTGCTACTCTACGTGACCGATACCGTGGAAAAATCGGATAAGAATGAAGAATTTTTAAACAAGGTACGTGAACTTACCATCCCGGTTTTGTTGTTAATAAATAAAATCGATGTTTCGGATCAGAAATCTCTGGAGGATATGGTGACAAAGTGGCGGGTGCTGTTACCCAAAGCCGAAATCATTCCCTTGTCGGCCAAAGAAAAGTTCAACACCGACTATTTGCTCAAACGTATCCACGACATGCTGCCCGAGTCGCCGGCCTTCTTCGACAAAGATGCCCTGACAGATCGTCCGGCCCGCTTTTTTGTCACCGAAATAATTCGCGAAAAAATATTGGAGCAATACGATCAGGAAATTCCTTATGCGGTAGAAGTGATTGTGGAGCAGTTTAAGGAGAGCGAAAAGCAGATCAACATCAATGCCGTAATCTACGTAGAGCGCGACAGTCAGAAAGGCATTATCATAGGCAAAGGTGGCATGGCACTGAAACGCGTGGGCACTGATGCGCGCAAAGACATGGAGGCTTTTCTGGGCAAAAAGGTGTTTCTTGAACTGTTTGTGAAGGTAGAAAAAGACTGGAGAAGTAAGGAACGCGCATTGCGAAACTTTGGTTACGAAAACAAATAATATCCGGCTAACTAATTGAGCAATAAAATAAGTAAGAACCGCCGGGTTATACATTGTACAAACTCATTAAAAAAGTAGTTATATGTTTGATTTTCTCAAAGATTTACGGCGCAAAGACCACCGCCCCCGTCTGGGTGGATTAGAAATACTTCGCTACATTGGCCCCGGACTATTGGTCACCGTGGGCTTTATCGACCCGGGCAACTGGGCCTCGAATCTGGCAGCAGGTGCAGAATTCGGATACACATTGCTCTGGATGGTGACGCTATCTACCATAATGCTGATTATTTTGCAACACAATGTGGCACATTTGGGTATTGCCACGGGTTTGTGTCTGAGCGAAGCCGCCACAAAATACCTGCCCAAACCAGCCTCACGCGTTTTGATTGGATCGGCTATGGCAGCATCAGTATCGACCTCTTTGGCCGAGATTTTGGGTGGTGCAATTGCACTGAATATGCTTTTTCAGCTACCTATACGGATTGGCGCAGTACTGATGGTACTTTTGGTACTTTACATTTTGCTAACGAACAGCTATCACAAACTGGAGAAGTGGATTATGGGATTTGTTTCCATTATCGGTTTTTCATTTATTTACGAGCTTTACATTGCCGATATAGCCTGGGCAGATGCCGTGAGAGGGTGGGTTACCCCCTCACTTCCCGAAGGCTCAATTGTGGTTGTAATGAGTGTACTCGGCGCCGTGGTAATGCCGCACAACCTTTTTCTTCATTCTGAAATCATACAGAGCCGACAGTGGAATCTGGAAAACGATGAAGTGATAAAAAAGCAGTTGAGCTACGAATTTTTCGATACTTTGTTTTCAATGCTGGTTGGCTGGGCTATCAACAGCGCCATGATAATCATGGCAGCTGCCGTTTTCTTCAAACACCAGATACCTGTAACAGAGCTACAACAGGCCGGTAGTACGCTTGAGCCACTGTTGGGTAAGGGCGCGGCCATTGTATTTGCAATTGCACTTTTATTGGCGGGGATATCTTCTACCATTACCTCGGGGATGGCTGGTGGTTCAATTTTTGCCGGTCTCTTTGGCGAACCCATTGATATGAGAGACAACCACAGCCGGTTGGGGGTTTATATTTCTCTATTTGTCGCATTGTTGATAATCTTCTTTATCGGCGATCCGTTTAAAGGACTGATCTATTCGCAAATGGTTCTGAGTATGCAATTGCCATTTACCATATTTATGCAGGTATATCTGACCTCATCCAAAAAGGTGATGGGGAAATATGCCAATAGCCGTTATTTAATAGGGCTTCTGTTGCTGATTGGTAGCGTGGTTACCTATTTAAACTTTAAACTATTGACATCATTCCTCTGAGTAATATAATTATAGCATACAAAAAAAGCCTGACAGTTATCAACGCTGTCAGGCTTTTTAATTTTATATTCAGTTGTACTATTCTTTCCGGAACCGGAATGAACGGGAAGTATTGCTATCACAAACCGTTACAATGTAGATGCCAGACGTGATATTTGCCAGATCCACTACATTTACAAACTCAGGTGTTAGTTTGGTTTGCAGCACCACTCTACCGGTAAAATCGCAGATCGTTGCAGTTGCATTTCCGGACGTTTCACCCAGAATACGCAGACGATGGCCATCTGCCGAGATAAGCCTGCTTGTCTGCTTGCCGGTAGGACAGCAAAGGCCTGACGTAGTAGATTTAAATGCATCAGCACCAATATCATTCGGAGAAAAATCCGCCCGTAAATCTCCATCAAAATCATCTGTTAGAGGCGTGGTCAGAGCAATTCCCTTTTTATCCGCATCTGTGGCTTTACCGGTCTGAATGTGCAAATCGGGTAAGGCAGCCGTAGGTGCTACAAAAGCCGGATCGGAGAAAAAGGAAGCCAAATCCTGATTGACAGACAAAGACTTCCAACTACTGAAAGAATCGTAAACAGTAGTTCCCACCAATGCAAATTTATTGACATCAGCAGCATGGTTGTAGAGATTGGAGTTGCTGGTAAGATAAGCAGCCGAAAAATCCGTTGCATTGGCGATACGGCAAACTGCATGAATGCCGGTGGCACCACCCGTACGTTGATTTTCGAAGATATTGTTTTGCATATCAGCCACATTTGTGGAAGAAGAGACCGCGCGGGTATAAGTTGACGTATGACCGGTAAGAGACACTCCAACTGTTCCACCAATGTATATCGAATTGTGATACACATTTATTTTGGCAGAAGCAGATGAGTTGGCCTGCATATAAATACCACTAAACACAGAACCTTCGGCAACACCTACACCGAGACGAATCATGTTATTTTTGACCCATGTTGTAGCCGTAGAAGTGGTGGATGAGTTGTAAAGAACCAGACCATAATTGACGGCAGTAGACAAATTATTAGAACATTTGAGGTTGTAAATCAGATTCCTGTCAAAAGACCCCCCACCCTGAGCACCAAAGAAAACGCCATATGCCTGATTGGCTCCGGTAGAACCGGCATCGCCCGAAACGATATCCGATATTGTATTTTGCGATACTGTGGCCGCCAGCGTGCAGGTTTTGTCGACGTGCATAGCCCGAATCATATTTACCTTGTCAGAAGCCGTACCCACAGCACTCAGGCCGGTGATGATATTGCCGGTAATCGTATTGCCTGCTGCAAAGGACATAATGCCAGTGAGCGTCCAATACACAGAGCCCGATTTTGTACCGGAATAGTTCAGATTGATGTTGCGAATGGTATTGTTTGTAATTTTGACATACGAATTTGCCAACGCTTTGGCATAAATGGCAGAAACAATACCGACAGTAGCATCGCCAACCGAATTGCTATTGACCTCAATATTGGCAATCGTATTGTTGTTGATAACCGGTGCTTTGGATTCGGTAACAGAACCTGTTGCCTGAATACCGATAAAGCGGGTAGCAACAGCCCCTGTGAAAACAGATTTTTGACCCTCTGCCCCTTTGGGATATCCGATTACATTATCCGAAATAATATTGTCATCGCCTGAGGCAATGATTCCAAAAAAGTTGAGCGCAGCAGTCTGGGCAACCGTTTTTGACCAATAAATATTGTTTTTAGCAATCGTTGTACCGTGGGTATTTCCTATAATATTAATTGCCGACGGTGAAGCTGCGATTGAAGCACCTACATTAAAAATTGAACAGTTAGAAATGGTGTTTCCATCATTCGTGGCAGAACCATTCGAGCCATTCATCACAATGGCACTGAGGGGCATAACAGCTCCATCGCCAATTTCGCAGTTGTCGATCAGATTGTTGTCGTTACCGGTGGTTTTGCCGGTTGAGAAGTTAATCGTTCCACCCGTAGAAGAGCCTTTGATGATGCAATACCGGATTACATTGCTGCCGGCATCGTTAATCAGACGAATGGTTTGCGAATTACCGGTATCTGTATTCTGTATTGACAAATCCTTAGCTTCGCCAACGCCGCCCACACGACCATCTATTGTTACATTGGACACCCCATTGAGAATCATCACCGCTGTATTAATAGAAAGATAAATCGCCGCTTTAGCCGATTCGGGACGAATGGTCAAAGATTTCCACATGCCGGCATTACCTGTTATATTGATTTCCCGATTATCGGTAATGGTATCTTTGATGGTTATCAGAATATTTTTGCCGGACTGATTCTTGGCATTGATACGTTCAATAGCCGTACTTAAGGTTTGATATCCGGTGCTGTCGGCACCATTTGAACCAGAAACAGAAACACGACCATTAGCCCGCAACGAAATGGCATCGGGGGTAACTACGCCTTTAGGTGAATAAATAGGAACAGCCACATTGTACGTATTGGTTTGAGCCGCATCCTGACGGGTAGCGCCATACAGATAGATGGGTCGGCCATTTTCATGAAGCAGACACGGGCGCTCCAACTGAGAAGCACTCATAGTGCCATTGTCGTAGGCAAATTTGCTTCCAATAACTTTAGGATGCGCAGCCGCCTGCCAGTCGGTTCCGTTAGCCGAAGTCATAAGAGCCAAACCGCCCCCATCGCCGGTAAAACCACCAATCACATCGCGCACTACTGCATAATAGTTTCCATCCTGAAACCAGAGATAGGGATCTTCGGCCACCATGGTAGATGTACCCGGCAATACAAAGATAGGCTTTGGGCTTTTCACAAAAGGCCCTGTGGGTGAATCGGCAAAAGCAGCGCCAAACCGTACCTGTCCACCATGCCAGTCGGTACCTTTTGCCACCTGTTTGTAAACGAGCAAAACCCGACCGGTATCATTGGCAATCCCCGATGGATTGGAAACCAGCATATAATCGTAATTGGTATCGCTAGACTTATCGGCATCGAGCACCGGCTTGTCAAAGCGGGTCCAGTCGCCGGTCAGACTATCGGCAACAGCCACACCTATGCGTTGCGAATTGCGATAACTATACCAGGCCTCGCTACTCATCGAATTGACCGGAAAAGTCATCGGAGTAGATGAGCTTGTGCCCATATAATAGAGGTAATATTTACCTTTGTAATAGGTAAGCGCCGGATTGTGTGCAGCGCTACCATCCCAATACTGAGAGCCCCGACGGGGCAGAGCCACTTTGACATGCTTGAAAGGGCCACCCGGTTTGTCGGAAACAGCCAGACAGATTTCGCAGGTGATGCACCACGAGTAGAAGCCGTCTGTTTTAGGCCAGCGAGAATAAAGCATGTAATACTTATTGTCTTTAGCCTTCATCACAGTACTACACCAAATGAAGTAATTCGGATCGAAAAACTTGTTTGTAGCCAACGGAATGGGCTGAATAGAATCCCCGATATTGAAATCGATAAAGGGTGCCGCAGCCTTTGCGCTTACGGCATAACCGATAGAAACAAGAAAAAACAGCGATACAACTGCCGTTTTCAGAAACTGAAGAGATAAGGTTTTCATAGAGATAGATAATAAATTAAGTGTATTTAACGACATGGCCCCAAAGGTGCCTCTATTTAGTCGGCAAAGATAGTGAAGGAACTGTTTTACAACGCATAATTACAGGATGTTATTTAACATAAACAACAATTTTCTATTCATTATCCCGATCATTAAATATCAATGCACAAATAGAGAATCAAAATTCTGTAGAAAATATCGACGCATATAAACTATTTTTTTTAAATAATTGTACAAATGTTTGTTTGAATCATAATTTACACTACATTTGCAGTGTATTAATAAACTAACACACTAAAGCAGAAAAACCATGATTGATTTAAAAGATTTGGAATTCTCATATACGCGCAAAAAGCCGTTGTTTGAGGGTATCGATTTGTCGATGAAAGCAGGGAATATATACGGACTACTGGGCAAAAACGGTGTGGGCAAAACCACCCTGCTCAACCTGATGTGCGGACTGATATTCCCCAAAGGGGGAGAGTGTACGGTAATGGAGTATAAGCCGATGGAACGCAAAGTCGGTTTCTTGTCGAACCTCTTTTATGTGCCCGACGAAATAAACCTGCCTGCCATGAAACTGAAAGATTTTGTGCGGGTAAACAAACCCTTCTACCCCAATTTTAGCGAAGAGCTGTTGGAGCGATACCTGACCGAGTTTGAGGTGAGCGAAGAGGATAACCTGGCCAGACTGTCGCACGGACAGAAGAAAAAGGCCTACATTGCCTTCGCACTCGCCTGCCAAACCAAACTGTTGCTGATGGACGAGCCGACTAACGGGCTGGATATTCCGTCGAAGAGCACATTTCGCAAACTGATGGCATCGGTGGCCACCGAAGAGCGTTGCATTGTGATTTCGACGCATCAGGTGCGCGACCTCGACAACCTGATAGATGCGGTGGTGGTGATGGACAACAGCCGCGTTTTGCTGCAGGGCACGATGGACGAAATAACCGAAAAACTGACTTTCCGCGCATTGGAGAAAGAGGATCAACCGCTCTACGAAGAGTCGGGCATACAAGGCCGATGGGGCGTTGTAGAGAATACCAAAGGCGAATTCAGCAAAGTGGATATGGAGCTGTTGTTCAATGCGGTAATCGGTAACAAAGAGGCGATTAAACGGATTTTCGGACAAAATTAAATCGAAAGAATTATGAAAATATGTCCTAATTGCAGCGCAGAAGTTGAAGATTCATTTGATCTCTGTTGGAGTTGTATGTACAGCTTTTCGGATAAGCAAGTGGTTAATATTGAAGACGATGAGCCTCAAAATCGCAGTTTGAAATGTCTGCGGTGCAACACAGCAATGGAGTTTGCCGGTAATTCGAGATTTCACGAGGGAACACAATATGGAGTCCTGGGAAATTTATTCGAGCTTTTCGAGAATCGTCAGTCATTCGATTTGTATGCTTGTCCCGGGTGTGGCAAAGTGGAGTTCTTTTTGCCTAAAAAGTGAGATTGGTAAATGTCTTCGATCCCCAAAAAAATGAAATCAATAAACTTTGTACACTATATTATTTATCACATGAAGCAAATTCTATTATACCTGGTAATCGCAATTGCACTGATCTCGTGCGGGGCGAAAGAGAAAGAGATTTCTGAGACTGAGTTCAGTCAATTATACACCCACGATTCCATTTTGTCCGTCAATATCAACGACGATTTTGTACGCTTTCAGATGAAAACGTCTGACCCGAAAGGCGAGTTCCGTCGGGTAAAAGTGGCATCTGCTGATGAATTTTATGCTTCATTGACGGCCCTGGATGATTCGATGCGGGTAAACAATATCCCGATCGGATGTCGTGGTGTATGCCGGGTTTCGTCAGGCATAAGTGGTATTGGCAGAGGCTTTCATTTCATAGGTCTGATAGAGATACTTATTTTCCTCGCATTTTTCGTCTTTACCATTGTTGCGACAATCAACCTTTTACGAAGTAAATTTTCCTCGTCCACCGACAAACTGATTTGGCTACTGGTCATCGTTTTCTTCCCATTTATCGGGGCTGTATTGTACTGGTCTATTGGCCGGAAACAAAGGATTGTTGATCAAAAATAAGATTCAATCTTTTAATAATAAAACCATGAAAGAATCATTTGATATACACAGGCTCGGGCTTTTATTCGCCCGCTTTTGGGCAGAGATGAGGAATACGATGAGGCTAATGGCGGGTGTATCCATACTTGCTCTTGCGGGGGCTTGCTACCAAAGCCATAGTTTTTATGCAATGACGCAGTTGCACGAAAACAACTCTGTATCCTATTCAAGTACGCAAAGCCCGTTTCCTTTTTTTGCGATTTATCTGTTAGCCACACTGCTGTTGACGCAGGTGCTGGCTGTAATTACCGCAAAAAATCAGCAACACCTGTTTTTTCAGATTCCGGCCTCAAAAATGGAGAAATTCATCTTTCTGTTGCTGGCTGCTGTTGTGTTGCCGGTTGTTGCCTTAACAGGTATTGCCTGGCTGATAGATAACATGATGGAGATATGGATATTTGCCCATACACATACCATATTTGATTCTTTTAAAGAGATAGATGGCGACGTAATATTCGCTGTGCTGTTGTTCTATTTTATCGTCTTCGCCGGCTATTTTGTGTGGAAAAAGAACAATTTAGCGATTTCATTGACACTCTTTGTGGTCGTTATTATTGCAAGTAAGCAACTAAACGAATTTGTGCTGACTAATCAGCTGGAAGAATTTGTAAATACAAATACATTTGGCAAAACAAAATTTTTCATCCATTTCCCGTTCATTCAGGAGCCATTTTGCAACGGAATTATAGCAGACTTTCCATTGGCGGCAACTGTGACTATCGCTCTGTTTTTTACACTTATGGTATGCTATGCCGGTCTTCGTTTTTATGAAAAAGAATTAAAAGTATAGATTATGCAGAAAATTAAAAGAAGTACCGTACTTCTGCTGGTTCTGGTTGTCTCTTATCTTTCGGCACTTGCGTTCAGCATGGTATATACCGTTGATTGTCACTCAAAATATCAATGGCGTGATGACAAAGTGGCCGAAATCATAAAGAACGCACCAAATATCAGAGTGGTAGTTTTGACAGATTCATCGCAGCTGAAAAGCCTGTTTTTTAAGAATTTTGATGCTTCTAACAAATCAAATCCCTACCGGATTGTTAGTTTCGGAGATTCCACACTGATTTCTGCATTTTGCAGAGCGTGTACAATAAGAAAAGATACGATGTTCCTGGATAATACGTTGCGATTTGCGGCCAAAGACAGCAATAATCATATCTACTTTGCTTTCCCGCTTTTGAAGAAGACGTATCTGAATGATGAATTAATCAAAGATTACGAAATATTTGAGAATTAAATAATACAGCAAATGAAAGAATCACTCAGCTGCCAACGGATTCAGAATCTGCTTCTTTGGCAAAATGCCCGGATGTCGTACGGGAAATTTATTTATCTTTCTGTTTTTGTGATATTGTTTGTGTTTGTGAAAATAATGGCTTTCAGGAGTCAGGCTAATACAGGGAATTTACTTCTCTATATCTTTGTTATTTCATTCTGCTCAAATTTCTACAAACAAATGACATCAAACGGTTCCATTGCCGATTTTCTGCTGGTGCCTGCAACAGTTGCCGAAAAATATCTGTTTCTGCTCATAGGTGTGGTATTAATCCCCATGTCGGTGATGGTAACTGCGATGGAGGGTGGCATACTATTGGCAAGGCTGTTTCAGTATATTCCCGATTCGTTTCGGGTATTGTCGATGCACGATTATCTGGTTGTTTTTTTGGTAGCATCAGTCACCTTTTTTGCTCATTGTTTGCCTCAGAGATGGTGGGTGTTTGGCGTTTCGATGATTTTCGGTTCTTTCCTTATTCCCATTGGAATTGGTTTTTTCAAAAGAAAAGAGGTTTATATGCCCGTTGTGTCAGAAGTCTGGTCAATTGCTACGCATCCGCTGGTTGCAACTTTGCTTTCTGTGGGATCGCTGGCATTAGCCTACCATTTCTTTAAACAAAACGAAATGTGTAGATTTAAAAAATATGAATAACACCATGAAAGAATCATTTGATATAAACCGCTATATCGCGTTAGTCAGACCATTGTATTTAAAAAAATCATTGATTGGGGGAGCTTTCTTGTCTCTTATTATGGTTGTCATCTTTTTCATTGGTAAAACGAATAATCTGTCCCCATTTATTTGCCCAATATTTGGAGGTGCGAATTGGATTGCATTTAGTGCGATGATGAGTAGAAGCGATTTGTCCCGATTTCTATTGCTACCGGCCACCGGCCACGAGAAGTTCGCGGCGTTGGTGACGAAGGCAATACTATATCCGACTATTGAATTGTTGATTATAGTGTTGTTAATCCGAATTATCACCCTGCTTTTCCCGTCGATGGTTGTAGATATCGCGTTGGATATCCAGGCGATTATTCTCTACGTCTTGATGTTTGTTGTGCTTTTTGCCCTACGGGTGCAAATCCATATGAATGGTTTCATGGCATATATACTGTTTATGATTATAATGATTGGTACGTTAATTTCCGACAAGACAATCCGTTCTTATTTCGGAGAAATGGATATGTTTTTCTTCTACCGGAATCTGTTTTATTCAGCAGTAATTTTAATCGCGCTGACAATATCTTTATTTGAACTCAAACGAATTGTTATAACCCGAATTAAAAAGTAACACTATGAACGAAACATTTGATATAAACCGCTTTGGCGGAATAATTGCCCGCTATTGGGCAGAGAAAAAAAAGCAGCAACTTATCTATTGGTTGGTTGCGGTGCTGTTCCTCGTGGGCATCAGCTATTGGTATCACTCTGTCGAATATGCTAATAAATTAATCGTGGCAGAGCAATTGAAACAAGGCAAAAATCAAACAGATATGATGATTAACCGCTCTATGAGTGCTTTAAATCTCTTTGCGTTGATAATCGGTGCTGTTGTTTTCTCGCTGATGCAAATCTCTTTGACATTCGATGAGATGACGGGTAAACGAAAGGGCCGCTTCTTTATGCAGATACCGGCTTTGAAGGTGGAGAAGTTTCTCTTTTTGCTGTTGTCGGCACTGGTCGTTCCGTTTCTGTTTTTCTGGTCGGTGGCCTGGTTGTTCGATTTTGTGATGGGCAATTGGGTTTTCGATAGCGAGTCAACGATGCTCAGCGTAGTGAAATCTATGGATGCGGTCACTTACCTGCAATATGCGATGAGCACTGTTTTTGTTTTCACGGGCTATCTGATTTTCAAAAGAAACCACATGCTGTTTTCTCTCTTTTCGGTGGTTGCTGTTTTTCTGATTGGCCTGAATCTGCTGAATAATTTTTTGTTGGATGCGTTGTGTGACCATAATCACAGTGGCGGTTATCTGCGTGGTTCCGATATTCGCGGATATAAACAGTTTCAACACATTTGCGATGGGCTTATTGCCGAATTTCCGCAAATTGCCATACCGGTGATGTTCATATTTGTGGCGGGAATGATCTGCTTTGCTTATTTGAGATTCGAAGAAAAACAATTAACCGCCTGAAAAATAATAGAACTATGAAAAAAAGTAACGTTGTGCTGATTGTCCTGGTAACCATTTTTATGGCCGGCTATTTGGGTAATATATTCTATATAAAATCGTGGCACTCAAAGGTGAGCTGGCGCATAGAGCGGGTAAAAGAACTGGTGTCAAAACGCGACAGCATTTACTATGTTATTCTGACCGATTCGTCTCAGCTGAAACAGATAGAATTTGGATACACAAGAAATCCTCACTGGACGATAGAAGGAGATACGGCTTTCATTGCAGAGTTTTTCCGTTCAAGCCGGATAAACAGAGATACTCTGGTCGTGTTTCGGAAGATGAATTTTCCGTCAGAAATCTGGGAAGGAAAAATCAGAATCAACATCACACCGGATAGAATTTATCTGAATAAGAAGTTAATAAAAGAATATCCTCAGTAAAACAATCTGTGGTAATAAACGCATAACATTATGAAAGAAACATTTGATTTTCAACGCCTTATTGGCCTGCTTGTTCGCTATTGGGCGGAGTACCGGAAAGCGCTTCTGCTGATTGCTGTTATTTCGCTGCCGGCTGCTTTTTGGTACGAAACCGGTGATGGAACGGCTAGTATGTCTAATGGTTATTTATCCGCCTTGTTTGTGCTGTCAGACCTGGCTTTTCTCTTTTTTGCATTTCGGAGTATAGACAAACAGGAGCGGTTGGGGCATTACCTGTTATTGCCGGCATCTGCTATTGAAAAATTCCTCTTTTTCCTCGTGGCCGGCTGGCTATTGCCCCACTTGTTTCTGCTGGCAGAGTTGTATGTGGTGAAGGGGATCCTGTTTTTGATTCAACCGGATGTTGTTTATCATTCGACTAAGTACAAAACATTTAATACCTTTCCGGCTTTTCTGCGGTCGTTCATTTTCTTTTCTACATTGTTTATTATGCGTTTGGCTCTGCCTAAGCTCAATACAATTCGTTGCATTCTGCTGAATATACTGTTTGAGTCGGTTTTGCTGGGGATTATTCATAGTCAAATTCATCAAATTTATTTGGGAGGGGGGGCAGGTTCGTCTCCACTGGGCGGAATGAGTACGCAATCCCATAACCAAAAGATAGTGATAGACGGTGGTCTGTATGCCGACTATTGGCCTTTCAGCCTGGTGCTGTTGTGTTGTTTCCTTGCGGCAATGCTCTACACGGCACTGCTGAAATTCAGGGAAATGGAAAAGAGTTTGTAATACCAATGTATAAAAAATACTGATATGGAAGATAATTTTAGCTGGTTCCGCCTGCGGGCTTTGCTTTGTCATTTTTGGGTAGAAAAGAGGAAAAATCTGATTTTCCCTGTTCTGATACTTGTTTTGTTTTTCGTGGGTTTTAATTATATGACTATTGGTGATGTGAGAGGACCCAAACCGGAATTTATGTCGGTATTGCTGGCCTTGTTTGCGAAATGGACGCTGCTTGCTATGCTCATTTACCACATACATCTGGCCTTTGCCAAAGGGGCCGGCGGTGTGAAATCGCAGCTACTGCATCTGCTTCCGGCATCACCAAAGGAGAAATATATCTACCTGATGCTTACCTCTTTTGTGATTCCATTTGTGTTTTACATGTCGGTTTTCGAACTGATAAACACGATTTTTGTACACACCACAACGGCACATCCGTTTTCGTTCATCCAACTTTTATTTCCCGAAATGGAGTTGTGGAACAACATGAAATTCGGGCAAATCATGCTGCCTTATATGCTGATGAATGTGCTGTTACTTTATCTGATGTTTCACATGTTGGTGTTGGGGCAGCTTGTTTTCAAAAATTATGCGGTGCTCAAGGTGCTTGGCATTTTCTATGTTGCAACCAATTTTCTGTCGCTTGTGGTGTTGAATCTGTTCAATCCGGACTTCTTCGGTCGTTTTGTGAAGTCGATTCAGGAGTATGCCACCAATAATCCGGCGGGGCTGATACAGCTTTCGTGGACAGTATTTGTACCTGCTTTCATCCTATTGACGGGACTGTTTTACGTCAACTGGCTGAGATTTAAAAAGAAGGAGATAAAAGCATGAAATTCAACGACGCACAACCCATTTTTGTGCAGATTGCGGAGTGGATATACGAGCGCATTCTGGCACGCGACTGGAGCCCGGGCGGACGCATTCCCTCGGTGCGCGACCTGGCCGTAGAGCTGGAGGTAAACCCAAATACGGTGATGCGCACCTACGACCGGCTGCAAACGGTGGAGGTGATTTTCAACAAACGCGGTGTGGGCTATTTCCTGTCGGAGAGGGCTTTTGAGGAGGTGCTCAAAATCCGTCGCGCCGAGTTTGTGGCCACAGGACTGCCTGTACTGATCAAAAACATGCATCTGCTGGGCATTACCCCTGTCGAAATTGAGACAGAATACTACAAATACCTGCAACAACTAACCGGAAATGAAGATGAAAAAAAGTAATATATTACTATTCTCGCTGCTGGCGATTTTCGTCAGTTTTTATGTGGCAAACATGGCATACCACAAGTATAATTTAGACAATAATACAGGGCATATTCACCCGTGTGATTTTTTAAACATTAAAAGTGATCTGATAAAAGTCGTACATTTCAAAGGTCAGAATACAAGGGTTGCAGAGAAATATGTTTTTTGCAAAATAAAGGGTTCGTCTTATTCTTCCTTTATTGAAGGTGATATGAAGCATCAATACCGCTTCTACCGTAGTCTGAGGTACGATGGAGATACGTTGATTGTGCTGACCGACTCGGTGGATATTTTGCATCCTGACAATGACAAGGCTGAATATAAAGAGTCTTTGAGAAATATTGAGGCTGCTTATCTGAATGGAAAACTGATTAAGAAGTATGATTGAGTAATAAACAGCTTTTGCTCAGATTGATTTACGAAGTAAACCACCCAACGGTAATAAATCCGTAATTATCCGTTAAATCCGCGGGCATCAGCGTTCCAATTGACTATATATCAGCGTTCCAATTAAAAAAATATTTATTAAATTAAAACCCAAAACACCATGAAAAAACACGTGTCTATTGCATTTGCACTGCTCATTACCCTTTCTGTATTCTCACAGGGTATACAGTTCGAAACCGGCACCTGGGCCGAAGTGCTCGAAAAAGCCCGTCAAACCAACAAACCCGTATTTGTGGATGTCTACACCACCTGGTGTGGCCCGTGCAAGAAGATGAGTAAAGAGATTTTTATCCTGCCCGAAGTGGGAGCCGTTTTCAACAAAAACTATGTGTGTTATAAGCTCGATGCCGAGAATGGTGAGGGACGCGAAATCGCTAAAAAATACGAAGTCAAATCCTATCCGACCTACCTGTTCGTGAAGGCAGACGGCGAGCTGTTTTACCGGTCTGTGGGCTCAATGCCGGCTCAGAATTTCATGGCTGAATCGAATAAGGCCATGGCCGAATTCAATGACCCCAAACCCTTTTCTGTATGGGAAAAAGAGTATTCCGACAAGAAAAACGACCCCGATTTTCTGTTGGCTTATATGGAGAAACGCTCCAGGCTGGGCAAGTCGAATACCGAACTGTTCGATGAATATCTGAACCTGCTGCCTGCCGACCAACGCACGTCGGATAAGGTGATCGAAATCTACAAGCAAACGGGTCGCGATTTGCAGATAAATTCATTGGCATACAAGAATCTATCTGAAAATAAAGCTCTGTTTGCATACCGTTTTCAGGGGCTTGAAAATACGCTTCTTGCCGCAGTGAATAATTCATTACGCATTGCCACAAAGGAAAAAAATAAGCAACTGCTCAAACAGGCGGTGGCAGAATATGATAAATTAGGGGATATACCTAACAAAATATCCAGTGAAGAGTTATATATGTATTTTTACAAGGGAACTGGCAATAATGAAAAATACATTAGCTCTGCCACAGATTATTGCGACAAGGTTTTGATGGTCGTTTCGCCCGATTCCATTGCCAAATCTGATCAGAAGAAGCTGTTGGCTTTTAATGAATGGATTAAGCAAAAGCTTGTGCCCGAAATGGATTCTGTTCAAATAAAGAAAACCAAACAGTACCTGGCAACTGCCGATCGCGATAAATATAGTCAGGCATTGAATAATGTCGCCTGGAATTTCTTTGAGCGTGTTTCGGATGAAAAAATGCTGAAAAACGCCCTGCGGTGGTCGGCGCGCTCTCTCGAAATGTATCCAGAAAGTCCGATGTTTCTGGACACGTATGCCAATCTGCTTTATAAGTTAGGTAACAGCAAAGAGGCCATTGAGATGGAGAAAAAGGCTCTCGATATGGCTGTGAAAACCAATTCGGATAAGAAGGTGTATGAAGAGACTTTGAGAAAAATGGAAGCCCGTGAGCAAACGTGGAAGTAATCGTTTTTCATCGATGGTATATTGGAGTGTAATTTTGATTTGTAAATTAATTTTACACTACAATAAACCATATTTTGTTTTCGTTTATTAAATTGTGCAGCGGGAATGATTAGTTGTCGTTATCCGTATATTATCCGTTAAATCAGCGGGCATCAGCGTTCCAATTAATATCTTGCTAAATCTGAAAATGAAAAAAATAATTATTATAAAACACCCACCAATCCCATGATTAAAAAAATCGCATTTTTATTTTCTCTACTCATTTTCACAACCCTGCACGCACAAAACAAATCCCCGCAGTTTCAGCTCACCGGTCAGGTTACGGAGCAAAAAAGCAACAAATCAATCCCCTACGCCACCATTACGCTGCAAACAGACAGTGCGAAACTGGTGAAAAAACTGAGTTCCGATGCTTCCGGAAAATTCACGCTCGCCGTGAAGGAAAACCAAAAATACAGACTGATTGTATCAGCCATTGGCTTCAAAGAGCTCAGCCAGGCAGTGGAGCTGACAGGCGAAAAGACAAATCTTGGCACTCTGAAACTCGATGAGGGTGCAGCGCTGAAGGAAGTTTCTGTAGTAGCGCAAAAGCCTCTGGTTAAGGTAGATGTGGATAAAATTACCTACAGCATAGAGTCGGATCCGGAGTCGAAAACCAGCAACGGACTCGAGATTTTACGCAAAGTGCCGCTACTCAATGTGGACGGAGACGAGAACATAACACTCAACGGACAAAGCAATTACAAGGTATTGGTGAACGGCAAATCGAATTCGATGATGTCGAAAAACTTCAAAGAGGTGATTAAAAGCCTACCAGCCAACTCCATCAAAGATATAGAGGTGATCACCAGTCCTTCGTCCAAATACGAAGCGGAAGGTGTGGGCGGCATCATTAATATCATCACGATGAAAAAAACCATGAACGGCTACAATGGAAGCGTTAATACCGGTTTCGACTCGCGGGGTAGTGCCAATGCAAGCCTCTACACCACCGCTAAACTCGGCAAATTTAGCTTGTCCGGTCAGGTAAGCAGTAGTCAGAACAAACAACCCGAATCGGGCGGAGAGGGCTGGAGTGTCAACAATATGAGCCCTGTTTACCACAAAAGCACCAGCTTTAGCCGCCGGAAATACAGTGGCAATTCAAACAGTTTTTCAGGAGATCTGGGTTACGAAATAGACTCGCTCAGGCTTCTCAGCATGTCGTTTTGGGGCTATTCCGGCAGCTCCGACAACAGCGGTTATTCGTGGACAGACACCAAAGATACGTCGGACATAAAACGCACCCGCTATTTCAGAAGCGACAATAATGGGAAATCAAACTACTTCTCGATTGCCGGAAATATCGACTATCAGAAGACCTACAAAAAACCGGATAAGACATTTACTGTCTCTTACAAATTCGATACAAGTCCCTATACCTCTACCAGTACAACCGGAATTGATGCCGAAACGGCCATCAATTATACCCCATATACCCAGCGCTCGGAGAGCAAAAACAGGGATCAGGAGCACACCTTTCAGGTCGATTATTACGATCCGCTCAGCAAAAAACACCAGATTGAGTGCGGTGTGAAGGCAATTTATCGCGGAAGCATAGATAACTCAGACCTATACCGCAACGACTCTCTGAAAACCGACAAAAGCAACGAGCTGGGCTACGACCAGTACATTCTGGGCGCGTATGGTGGCTATGTGTTTAAGCTGAAGAAGTTTACCGCTAAATCGGGTTTGCGAATTGAGCGCACCTGGAACGAAGGCCGGTCTGAGTCTGTAGAGGTGGTGCACTTTTCCAATCGTCTTTTCAATCTCGTGCCCTACATCACCCTCTCGTATCAGATAAAGCCCGGACAGACCATCAAAACATCTTACACCCAGCGCCTGCAACGCCCCAGCGTGTGGTACCTCAATCCTTATGTCGATCGCCGTTACCCGATGTATATCCGCTACGGAAATCCCAATCTGGAGTCGGAAATATCTCATTCGTTCGATCTTTCGTACAGCCTGTTTACGTCGAAATTCAGCTTCAACTCTTCGCTGAGTGCGGCTATAAACAACAACTCCATCGAGCATGTATCGTCTATGGACTCGGCCAGTGTTACCACCTCTACATACGAGAATATCGGTGTTAATCAGCGCTTTTCGTACAATGGTTACGCATCGTATCGTATGGGCACAAAGTTTAATGTCTACTCGAACTTCAGCTCCAGTTTTGCAAAATACGAATCATTCAGCAATGGTTTTCGCCAGACAAACGAGGGGCTATCGTACCGGGTTTCTCTCGGATTCAGCGTGCAGCTCTGGAAAAATGCCAATTTCAATGCCAACGGCAACTACTCTTCGCCCAACGTATTTTTGCAGGGTAAATCGTCCGGTTATTCCTACAGCAGCCTGGGGTTGTCGCAGGCACTTTTCAAACGAAAAATGTCCATCAACCTCAATGTCAGTGAGCCGTTTCGTGAAAAAAGAACCTACATCTACGATATAAAAGGCAATGGATACGAAGCACACAACGAGGGCTTCAGCTACGCCCGCATGTTGCGCCTGAGTGTAAGCTACAATTTCGGCAAAATGGACATCTCTGTCAAAAAAGCCAAACGGGGTATTTCGAACGACGACCGCAAGGCGGGAAGCGGAAATTAACAAGAAACTATTGATTGCTGTTTTTTTTATCAATATTATACTAAGAGTTGCAAATATCATTATCTTTGCAACTCTTAAATACAAGAATGTATATTGTGCTAATGTGCAATTTTTAATTGATATTGAAAACCTCAATCGAAACCATGAAAAAACTAATCTGTCTATCCCTACTCATCCTCTCAGCAGCCATATGCCGCGCACAAATTATCAAAGGCAAAGTGCTGGACAACACCACCCGCAAGGGAGTGCCCGCCGCCTACATCTACTTCAACGGCACGATGGCCGTGGCATTGAGTGACAAAGATGGCAATTTTGAGCTCAACATCTCGAAATACAGAGACATGCCTCTAACCATTAGTGCAATGGGTTATCACTCCGTCACCCTTACAAACCCTGCCAAAGAGAATCCTTTGACGGTTTTGCTAACGCCGAAAACCTATGAGCTGAACGAAATAAAAGTAGTGGCCAATACAAAGATAAAGAAAGCAACGAGAGCCCAGTGTATGAGGATATTCAAAGGAGAGTTTCTGGGCGCAAACCACGAGCTACTAAGCTGCTCTATTGAGAACGAAGAGGATATCACATTCAATTACAACACCTGCAAAGACACATTGAAAGCCTTTGCATTGAACCCGATTCGGGTGATTAACAAACGACTGGGCTACAAAATCACCTTCCATCTGGATGTTTTCAGCCACAACCGCAATACCAAAGAGACAGCCTGCGGTGGCAACTTCCTGTTTACAGACCTGGCGCTGACAGATAGCACCCTGAAACCTCAATACGACAAAGAGCGATATGTTACTTTCGTAGGTTCAAGATTACAGTTCTTCAGATCGCTGTGGTGCGACAGTTTGAGAACAACCAGATTCTCTCTGCTCAATGCGAAAAAGGAGCCACTGAATCCAAAAGAAGTGGTCGTTGAAGAAGATAGTATGAAATACCTCTATCATTCGGGCAATATATATATAAGATTTAATGCACCGGCTGGTTATTCCACCGACAGCAAAATCAGCTTTTCAGGAAAGCGCGTCTATTTTAATCCCAAAGGGTATTACGATGGAAAAGTACTTCTTTGGGACGGCTTTCTGGGGAATCAAAGAATGTCCGATTTCTTACCATACGACTACAAACCCATCGTACCGGTGAGACCAGAGATTAAGAAGAGAGCAAAAAACCTTAAATCGGCCCGGGAAGCTGTGAAAACAACAACAAATCTGGGGAATACCGTCATGGAGTGTATTTATCATTACACCGTAAATGCACCGCTGAAGAAAAGTAAAAACAATGAGAAAGTACCGGAAACACACACCACTATACTACAAACAAATGGAGGGACATCCAAATTTTGGGACTGGAACAATTACATGACCGATAGCATCTACCAGTTTTATTCAGGTTTTGAATTGAACAGGTTTAAGGAAACTCTCTATTCGTACAAATCAGCACTATACCTTTTTAATCCGGTGGTATTCAAAAACTACCCCGAAGGGAAATTAACCACCATCGAAATGATTTATCCCGAAGATTATATTTACGAAGAAAACA